>NZ_JACJQM010000330.1:0-3214 GCF_014696655.1 Nostoc sp. FACHB-888
GCCACATCCTAATTCTCCAGCTTCTCAGCAAAAACTACTTTTAATCTAATTACTCATTCTCCCACAATAATACCTGGTTAACTTACGCCGTGCTGTACTAGAATGGTTGTGGAAAATTAGTTTGGAATGAATAGTAATGTTTCCTAATTTTCTCTCATCACAAGTTAATCAATTAACAGACCCAAAAGCGATCGCTTTTGTCCAAAGTATTCAGAGAATTGCCCTTATAACCTCCCTGAGCCAACACTCAATCCTCACAACCTACATTCACCAAGGTAGTGGGGGAACACCAATTCTGCTGCTACACGGCTTCGATAGTTCCATCCTAGAGTTCCGTCTTCTGTTGCCATTACTTGCTACTCAAAATGAAACATGGGCAGTAGATTTGTTAGGTTTTGGCTTTACACAAAGACAAAAAGAAATAAATTACAGTCCAACTACAATTAAAATTCATCTTTACGATTTTTGGAAAACTTTAATCAACAGACCGATAATACTAGTAGGTGCATCAATGGGAGGTGCAACTGCAATTGATTTTACTCTCACTTACCCTCAAGTTGTAAAATCACTAGTATTGATTAATAGTTTAGGTTACACTAATTCTCCCGTTTTTACCAAATACTTGTTTCCTCCTTTTGACTTTTTGGCTGTAGAATATCTACGTCAACGCCACATTTTGGCATTAAATTTATGTAGTAACTTACCTAATCTAGATATCAAAATACTTTTGGCTATTCAGTGTGCTATGTTGCATCAAGAAATGCCTCTTTGGCATGATGCCATGATTTCTTATGTGAAAACTGGTGGTTATAGCGATTTGGCAAATAGAATTGCCCAAGTTAACAAACCAACACTTATTTTATGGGGAGAAGCTGATGATATGCTGCCATTGGAAGATGCAGAAAGGTTTCAACAATCTATTGCGAATTCTCAATTAATAAAACTCAAAAATTGCGGTCATGCCCCTCAAATTGAACAGCCGCAAATGACATCTCGATATATTTTACATTTTCTAAATAATAGGAAATTTTAATTGGTCTTAAGAGGATGTTTTAAAAGTTACTACAGGGATAATTTTGCTATTCTGCATTTAAGCTAGTAGAGAATAGCAAAATTGATACAAAAATCAAATCTTTCTTTAGCTATAAAAAGTTATATAAAATCGTATTTATATTCTAAAAAAGAAAACAGATGACTAACAAAAAGGTCGTGCTAGTTACTGGTGCATCATCTGGGTTTGGGCAGTTAGTTGCTCACAAACTGGCTGGTGTAGGCTACTGTGTTTTTGGTACGAGCCGTAAACAACATCCAGCCTCACACGGACTGGAAATGTTGACATTAGACCTAACGTTTTAAACATTTAAAACGAGTTAATCTTAGGACTAGTTGACAACAGGAAGTTTTGAAAGAGGTTGCCAGACGATAACTTTTGCGGAGCATATCTAAGCCAGAGTATGGCACACGGAGTCGAAGTGGGCGCAACACGGGACGGTATAACCAGTAATAAGCCTTTTTTAAGTCATTCCATTTTGAACAGGCTTCAAGATGTAAAAAATCTGAAATGTCTACAACTAACCCTCTACCCTGATACATCATCACATTACGACCGTGGACATCATGAGGGTGGAGGGAGCAACGCCGGGCATAGTCTAGAGCTTCATCGATGTCTCTTATTACCTGCTTGGGAATCGGTAAACCTAAGTGCATACAATCGTACAAAGTTGTTCCATAAAGCCGTTTCAAAATTAGAAAGCTATCTTTGGCGTACAAACACTCAGAAAATGCCGGATGAGAACCTAGACGATGGTAGACGTCTACTTCCTCTTCAAAGCCCGGTCGTCCTGGGGCATAAATTTTAACTACACACTCAGAGTAATCGGGATGATACACTACTGCGGCGTAATTTCCTTTGCCAAGCAACTGCCAAGGTTGTGGAAGATAGCTGACCTGAATGGGATTACGGGGATTGACACTTTCAATTTGTAATCTGGGCAGCAGTTCCTGATAAATAGTTTCAAGCAGATGCTTTGGGGGCGATTTGTCCATAGAGGATAGGTATCTAAAACGAATATCACGCTTGTAAAGGTAAGGTTTATCAAGAAGTAGAAGAACGAAATTTCTCTGTTGGGGGGCTACGATTGTGGATGAAGAGTTATCCAAGTGGCAAAGGTAGTAATTAGACTTAATATTTTCTCAGATAAGGTAACAATTGTATATTTAGCTACAACTTAACTTGTTTGGTCAAGTGGGAAAAGTGGGAAAAGTAGGATATTTTATAGTAACCCTTGACTAACCTCTTAATAACCTGTAACTTAATGTTTATTAGATAGCTATTGTTAAATGACATAAGTCATTGATAAAGCTCAAAATCCTAATCTAGCAAAGTTCCTAGCGATCTCTTTATATCAGGGGATTACAAGTTGTCAAGAGTCAGTAAGTAACTGCCTTTCTTACCAAGGGGCCTAGACCTGCATCGAATTTGAGTAAATTTATGGTCACACTAAGGACGTTCTTTAATATCCGATGTAGAGTATCAGTTGTTGTTTACGCTCTTGCAACCGCAACACTTGGTGTTGATTTGAAAATGGCATTGCTGAAAGAGTAATGTTTGATTTAGTACAATAGAAGAATGAAGTGCCCTCAATGCAACTCAACTATCAGCATCGTCGATATAGATAGTTCTACAAGTGGAAGCAGTATGACCGCCAGTTCCTTGAAGCCTAGCGCTCTTAGCGTTACTCAGATCAGGTCAAGCAATATGCATCAAGATGTATCTTAATGGCATAGGTCAACCTCTTGTAACAGATTGTTGTTTCTTAATTGGGATAAATTTTTCTAGGACTTTGACAAGATTTAAATTTTTCTCATAAGAGCAGTCTTTATTTTAACCATTATAAAAATAAAATCAGCAATCAATAAAAACAGTATGTTTGAAAATTTACCAAGTAAATCCAAGCAGACTTCAAGCCATTGCTACGTTTAATGAATTGTGGCAACCATGAAAATTATTCATTCATTTTAAAGATTGAAAAACTAATGACCAAGATCAGCAAAAACAAATCCTCGTTAACTAACGGCGTACCAGCATCGTTTGTCGTATTTCTTGTTGCTCTCCCCTTGTGCATGGGTATAGCGATCGCTTCTGGTGTTTCTCCATCCTGCGGTTTAATCATCGGGATGAACGGGGGGATAATTGTGGGTTCTATTTCTGGCT
>NZ_JACJQM010000331.1:0-3197 GCF_014696655.1 Nostoc sp. FACHB-888
TCATTTAATCCTGTCTTTATTACTACTGGATATTGAACGGCTTCGACCCTTAGCACTTAGTCATGGAATTGACATTACTATTTCCAGGTGCAAGATATGAGTTGACCAAACACGGGGGATATCGCCGGGTCAGAGATTTGCTGTCTGCTAAGAAAGTAGTTGATACCCTGCCAGAGGAACTCAGGGAAAAGATTACTAAACCATCCCAGACACGATCCCTACTCCGACTGGTCAAAACTCCTGACAAGTTAAACGAAGCTGTTGCGATCGCAGCAAAAGAAAAACCGTTCCCCACTGCCGCAGACTTCGCCAAAGCAGTGCAGCAAGTCGCACCAACAACTAAACACACCACAAAAAGCGAAAGCCCTAAAGCGCAATCGTGTAATTCTGTCACTGTTTCTTCCCTTGCACATCCCAGATATGGGGATTCGGGAGTGATTGAGGCAGACGCGCCTAATAACTATCAGCAGATTATCACCTTTAGCGACGGTGAGAGGCTGCTGGTAAATAATAGTGATTTGGCTGCTGATTTAAATGACGCAATTGTGTCCGAATCGAGTGGGCGGACTTACCCAAAAGAGTACACCGAAGCGATCGCCCAAATCAAAGAGCAACACAAGCTGGAGTTAGAGCGACTTTCCCAGGAATTAAGAATTGGTTTGCAAGCAGAAGTATCGGACAGAGCAGAAGAACAAGCTAAAGAACAAATCCAATCTCTGCAAAACCTGTACAAGCAGCAGAAAGAGCAAAACATCCAGTTACAGCAACGGTTGGATGAGATGGAAGGGTTAAGAAAACTGGAAATTGAGAATCAACAACTCCACCAACGGATTCAGGAACTAGAACACGCCGTACAACAGCATCCGGTTCAACAGTGGGGAAATACCATGACTCAGCAAGCGACCAAAGTTTTGAACAAGCAAGTTAAACAGGCGCTAGAGAAAACTATTGATCTGCGATCGCTAGCGCAGGAACCACCCAAGGAAAATGCCCAAGAATGCTTACGGTTGATGGGCATGGCTTTGAAAAACTTAGCCAGTGCTATGAATAATACCCAGGCACTCGAAGCAGCAGCGCTAATTCTGGGAAGTGAACCGACACCAACTGCGATCGCCTATCGAGTCGAGCAATTACAGATGATACCCCAAGCTGTTAGTGACATTAGGACAGTGCTAGCTAAACCTGGGTGTACTTGGCAGGACTATTGGGCAGTGGCGCAAGAGTATGAGGTGATTAAACAGGACTACTGGGCGGAATTGACCAATGAGGAAACAGAGTTAATTACCGCACTCCAAAAAGCATTCTCTCAACCGGACATCATTGGCGTTGGTTCTATTGTTGCCCACGCTGACCCATATCGCACTTTATATGTAGCCAGAGGAGAAGTGATTCAGGATTTAGGAGATGAGGTAATCGTTGCATGGGATCACTGGCAGAAGGAATCCAAGAAAACTGATAGGTATTTCCGAGATGAGTTGCGGTTTTGGCAAGGCGAAAACCAGTAAATAAAAACTCGCTTTGAGAATAGCTAAAAAACTTAAACGCGGCATTGTAACCATACCGCTCATATTGTCATGCAAGTTTTGGGGGAATTATGACTACAGCATTAAAAGCAATCAACGGTGGTAGCAAACAGCGTAATGAGCGCAAACAAACGGATGCAGATAAATCGATTAGACCACATTGCAAAGTATCGATTGAGGATATCAACTGGGTTCGTCAGCAACCTCCATCTGTGCAGCAGCTTTGGTTAGATAGCATTGCGGCTGAACAATTCGGGGGTTCCGCCCACAAACTCGACACTAACCTCACCTACAAATCTTTGCAAAAAGCAGGTGCGGCGTTGACGGCTCAAGGACTGTTTCAATTTGAGGAGTTGTTTGGGCGGTTGCCCTCCGGTAGACCTGGGTTGATTGGGTATCGTGTTCGTAATCTTCACGGTTATTACAATCGCTTTTACTGGGAGTCGTCCACGTCTGAAGAAACCGATTCTTGTGACGAGAAAGCCGTCCACGCCGGGGAGAAAATAAACTAGCCCGGACGGAATCAAAATCACCCTGGTGTGGAACAAATTCCGTCTGATTTGGAATCGTTCCAAAAGAATGATCAAAAAAGTGAGGAATTGCAAGGCTTCCAAAATCCTAACAACGTTTTTAACAACCCGTTAACTACCTACCAACAACCAACTAAGGTTGTTGGTATGGTAGTTGGTTCTGACGCGCTAACTGAAAATCCGCATGTTGAGGAAACGGCTCATGCGCCCTTGAGGGGCGCGTCGCCTTCACATATAGAAAGCGCGTCAGAACTTGAAGAATTGCCTGTGGCAATGGACTGCACGATGCTAGCGCTTGTGGATGCTGTACAGGTTGAATCTGCTTTGTTGGAGAGAGAAAAGCAGGATTATAATACTGAAGTGAGAGACTGTCATGAAGGCACTTTTTCCGCCGCGCCTGTTGCCGAAAATAAATTTTCTTCAAGTTTAGCGATCGCACATCAAAAAATAGAACTGAGTCGTCCCTCTGCTTCTTTATTGGCTGAAAACTTGGTTTCTGGTGATGAGGATAAAGTAGATCATGAAGGCACTTATTCCGCCGCGCCCGTCGCTAAAAATGAATTTTCTTCAAGTTTGGCGATCGCTAATCAAACACCAGGGCAAGTAGAACAGGGTCAATCTGCTTTCTTGCCGGGAGAAAACCAAGTTTCAGGTGTAGAAGTCAAAACAGTTGATGAGGGTGAAAGTTCCGCCGCGCCTGTCCCCAGTACTGAAAAATGGTCGCATGAGGCAATAGTTGCAAGGGCAAATGCGCGACCTGAGCGGATGCAGAAACTCAAAGTAGCGGCGAATTCAGGGCAGAATCCGGGGTTGGAATACTTGCAAGAGTGTTGGGATGATCCGGCTTTGCAAATTGTGATCAAGAAACTGCTGGCGAAGTATCCGCAGTGGGGTATCGCTTGTGTAGATGGGGTGCTGGTGAAGTGGGATGAGTAACAAATGCGCCCGTCACTTTTACAGGGAAGTTATATTTACTAAATACCATTTTCCTGATGAGTTCACACTGATATCCCAATACTCAGAAAATAAGCGAGGAAAAGGCTCACCACTAAGCACATACCCTTCAGAAGAAATGGCAAAGTTGGTCATTTTACCATTAACTTGAACCCGAAAAATATGCTGATTATCTTCCTGTTTATAACTA
>NZ_JACJQM010000332.1:0-3197 GCF_014696655.1 Nostoc sp. FACHB-888
CTCCCCCTCACAATGATTATCATTTTAATATTGAGTGAGATTTAATTTCCTCAAAGCCTTATGTAGTTTGAGTCTTGGTGTATTTCATACTGATTCAGGCTCGTCAATATTTAGATGCGTTTGCCCTGCCCATCTGCTAGTGTCACTTCTGTTGCTCCTAATTCGCCAGCAATCAATTTCTCGATTCAGGTTAGAGTTAGATCAAGTTTCACTGGAACATCATTAACGGTCAATAACATTGCCCAATTGTTTGGTCAAAGCAGTGGTATAGCAAATACAGATACCAATAACGATGGTATTCCAGATACGTTTATATATGACGAATCTGGTGACCAAAATCCCAGTAACTACGACGGTATAACGCCTCCTGGAACAGATGCGAATAATGACGGCATTCCTGAGGCAGCTCCTACCCCAATTGACGACGGCTACATTAACAACGCCGCTGACTTAACCACTACAGGGACTGACCCTGGCAATAACGCAGGAACTGGCCCAGGTGGTGAAGCGAGCAGTACCATAGTGACACAAGTTACTGCAACAGTCCAAAATGGGCCAGAAAATTTTCCAAATGCTATTGGTCCAGGTAATAACCCTAATACCGACTTCAGCAACAAGTCTTCAGCGATCGCTGCGAATACAAGACCAGGATCAACCGTAGATCCGGGGGTTGTCACCTTCAATAACACGGTAACAAATGCCAGTACCCAGGCAAACGACATTTCTCTACTTCCTACCCCACCAGCTAATGCCGCTGATTTGCCAACAAATACGACGGTAACTATTAATTATTTGAATCAGACAAAAGTCTATACCTGGAACGGCGCTCAATTCCTGAATGATGGTGCCCTGATTAATGATGCGACTGATTACATCACCATTTCTGATGTGCCAGCAAACAGCCCTATTAACTACTCTGTAGAAGTTGATCTACCAAGTGGCACCAACCTCTCCGCTGACGATAATATCCTCAGAGGCTACCCAGTACCTATCACTGCCTTCGTTGATGATACAACCCCTGGTTTAGGCGCAGAAACTGCTAGGAATACGACGATTGATCGGGTTTACACAGGCTTCCTAAAACTGGTTAAAGAGTCTAGAGTTCTGCAAGGAACTGGTCCAGTTGTAGGAGCCGGACAGGGTGATTTTAACTCAACACCAGCTTTTGATCCTGATGGTACTGGTGGACCGTTGCCATCTATTGATCCCAATCCAAATGTGGCTGATGTCGCAAGAACACCCGCTCAAGGAAACGTTATTGAGTACCGGATTAGGTACAGGAACATTTCTGAAGTCCAGCCCACAGACGGAAGTAATAACTCGATTTTGACAGCCAACAATGTCGTGATTACTGAGGATGGTGCTCTCTCTACTACTGTTGGGGATGGCCTGAACAACTGGGCGCTGGATAGAGATGGCAATGGTCAAATTGACACCAGCAATGTTCCGGGTTCAGCTACAGATTCTTCTGTTGGCGCAACCATTAATTTCTTCAACGGAAACACGACAACAGACACGTCTAATCTCGATATCACCAGGTATGTGGACAATGCGGGCAATGTTGCACCAGGTGGAGAACAAACATTTACCTTCCAACGCAGGGTGAACTAACGTCAGCTGTTTTTCTCATTAAGGGGAGCTAAGAGGGGTTTTCTGTATTGTACACCGCCTTTTGATCCCCCCACCCCTTAAAAAGGGGGCTAATCACCAATCAAAATTCTGGAAGTTGAAGTTTAAAGAGGTTATTTACATGAAGCGTGTTTCTATTGCAAGTATGGGAGCGATCGCCTTGATTGCAACTACACCATTTATCAGCCAAATTCCTGGAGTAGCGAATATCTGGCACTCAGGAAGTGCGATCGCCCAAAATACCCAAGCTAAAGGGCAAGTACAGTTGCGTTTAGATGCACAAAAGCAAGTTATGCAAAAAGATGAGCAGGGTAAGGAAAAGGTAACTTGGCAACCACTACAAGGTAAAGCTGTAGTGCAGCGAGGAGATGTGTTGCGTTACACAGTCAGTGGTGAAAACAGAGGCGATCGCCCAGTCAAGAATCTCACTATTAATCAACCCATTCCTCAAGGAATGGTGTATAAGCTGAAATCTGCAAATGTGAATGTTAACAAAGGGGCAAAGATTACCTACAGCATTGATGGCGGACGCAGCTTTGTAGAAAATCCCACTGTTAAAGTCACTCTCCCTAACGGCAAAGTAGAATCTCGTCCTGCTCCAGCCACAGCCTACACTCACATTCGCTTGGGTTTTGGCGAATCTATCGCCGCGAAGACTACAGTCAAGGGGACTTATGAGGTACAGGTGCCCTGAGAAAAACAAGTTAGGAGTAAGGATTGGGGAACTTGTGGCTCCCTCTAGGGATAAAGGGTAATGGGGATTGGGGATTGAAAAAATTTATGACTATATCTCTTTCCTAGTAATCAGCCCCCAATACCTAGCCCCTTGCTATAAGCATTGCCCACTACCAGTCCAGATATTTTAACGGTTGCCGATTTGACAGATACACCCTGTGAAATTTGTTACTGCCAGAACCCGAACTGTGAAGTCAAATAGGAGAAAAGTTCAGTGCGCCGTCAAAAGTCGCAAAACCAGATTCATATATGCAAAAGTTGGTTCCAGTGGTTAACGGCAACCGTTTTGGTCACAAGTGTTTTGCAGAGTTTTTTACCTGGGAAAGCACAACCAGTTGATAACAAAGTTGTACCTTCAGCTATCACAAACCAAGCTACTTATACTTATACAGATTCTACTAATAATACATTTCAAGGAACTACTAGTCAGATTCAAGCCAACTCTGGCCCCTTAATTGACCCGTTAGGACGAATTTTAGGTTGCGGTAGCGAAATTTTACCTGACTATACAGGTTTTTCTGTTGGTTTGTACGAACCTAACCCCAACGATCCAACAGGGACAGAATTAGGAAATTTAGTTCCCTTGACCCGGACAGAAGTGCCTGATATTCCTAACAACAAAGTTCCCATCGGGAAAGCTCCAAATATTGAAAACGCTAACCCTTACTTCATTGGCAATAATCCTGCGGGTGTATACAATTTTCTATTCGATTCAGACAAGGGTCAAACCAATGTTGGTAGAACCTATATTCTTGTAATTAATCCACCGCCAAATTCAATTTATAGACAGCGACGCATCAAGATTGAAATCGTTGGAAACACAGGCGGCAATA
>NZ_JACJQM010000333.1:0-3170 GCF_014696655.1 Nostoc sp. FACHB-888
TGAAACACTCCCCAAGCAGTTATTTGTACTGGTGCGATATGAAGAGGTTGATTTTGGGCATCGACGAAAATCACCATATACCGCCTACCGAATTTGTAGGCATTCTTGTCCAAACCATCACTGCTACGCCAAACTCCAATCATCTTTCTATCATTTCCGTATAACAGAGGCGATCGCCCAATCACAAGTATTCGTGGTTGTCTATAGAGAGCGCCAGGAATGCCTATCTTTTCGTCGTTTTCGTCCAACTTGTTAGTAAGAACTTTATACTCTTTCCCACCTTCTAGTTCTTTATTTTCGTACCATCCTGCTAATTGTTGATTTTCGTAAGCAATCCAAATGCCTGCGGGTGAAGGAATACTTTTGGCTGCTGGGGTCTTTTCGTAGGACTTGTGTTCAGCAGAATCAAAGTCAAAAGCTGTCATAGTAGCTGCCTTTCTTTAATGTTAGTTTTCGCAAAAAATAAGCGAAGCTCTAATTCTGAGTGGCACTGATTTTAAAATAGTGGTGGAAGAAAATTCTCTTCCACCAATTTATTTACGCCGCTATCAACTCCTGACTAACTTTCAGCAGTTCAATCGGAGCAGTTGCCCTGGACAGTGCTTCTACAGCCTCCCTGACGCTCCAATACCGTACTCCATCCCCACACCGCCAATAGTAAGTTTTAGGGTCATTTTCCCAGACTTCATCAGCGTTTCTGACCTTGAAGAGTATGCCCAAAAACTCACCATCTAGATATACGTTGTGAGCCGTCTGAAGGTCAGTGCATCCTACATAAGTCAATCGGTAGCTGTCCACTGGCGTACACAAGTCTTCTGCACAAGTCCCGCGATACCCACAGTTACCGCACCCATGTCCTTCGCAGTCTGGACAAATGGCAGCAGGCATATTCCACTTCGGCAGTGTAAAATCCCATTCAGCCGGTGGGTTTAATATTCGAGCCTTGTGAGAGATATAACAACCAGCATGACCGATTACCTTATCAGGATAGTATTGGATGCTCAACGATAACCAATCACAATCACCTAACAAGCCAATTTTCTCAGAAGCTTGTTTCAATTCCTCATCTGATTTGTGATTGCGCTCTACTGGAGCAGAAAGACTCTCTTTAACCTCTGCAACAGCGCGTTTGAATGGCTCTTTGTGGTAGCGAGCATAGCCGTGGGTCATTTTTACCCACACGATATCATCACTGTTGATCCAGATAGTTACTACATCTTCGGGCTGGCAGTTTTTGGAGTAGTCCGACTGATTGACAATGGTTGCAATGATTTGGCGATCACGTGTGGTTAGTGGATCTTTTGTTGGCGCAGGGGCTAAATTTTGTGTCATCATTATAAATCGCCTCTTCTGTAGTTGGTTGGGGCATAGGGGCGATCGCAAGTTTTGCAGGCCAGCGATCGTCCTACATTTATTGGTCAGTTTGTTGTGCTTTCAACACAACACTCTCAATTTAGATTTGGCGAAGCCTCATATTTAATGCTCTAAGCCAGTGGCTGGAGCTACCAAGCAGGATACACAGTGGTCAAGTGACAGACAGCTTTAACAGTTTTAAAAGCCAAGAGTCATCCTGTTTGGCATTTTTATTAACCGAACCCGTTTTTCCAATGTGTACCCCTCACCTTCTCTGGTTGTGCCAGTGCATCAGCTACCCCTCAATCGGTACTTCCGGTTCTCTTGTCATAGTTCAGTGATAAGCGCTGCTTTATTTTTTTGGGAGGCTAGCGCTTGTTTCCTCCTCTATAATCAATATTATTACAACCCTCGGTACAAAGTCAACCCTCGGTACAAAAATTTCTAGGAATTTCCATTTTAATAGATGGAATTAAGGCAGACGGGTGTATACCTAGCGTTATGCATAATGCAACTAGAATTCGGGGGGATATGGATTTAGCAACTCCAAGTTCAAGTTTTCTAATAAGTTCTTGGGAGCATTCTACTTGTTGTGCATTTATGCCATCTGCTATTTTTTGCCGAGATGTTTTACCACGCAGTGCTTTTAACTTTTCTCCACACTCCGGTTTCCATAAAATAAGCACCGCCCAGTCTAGCGGAATCATATCCACCTCCATTAAATTCGACGCTTCTTTTTTTGTACCGCCGATTGTATTTTCATACATAATATAGTACTATGGGTTGTAATCAGCAACAATTCAATTTAACTACGTTCACATCGTATAAGGTGTGTGCAAGAGAGCTTTATGCCAAATAAAGAAGGCAGTTAAGATTAAGACTTCGCAAGGAATTGAAGTTTGCGAAGACAAGGCTTGCTGACAACACACAGATTGAAAATGATCGCTAGCCGTCCAAGCAACTGCGATCGCTTTGTCAAACTCATTTACAAGAAGTGACGCAATTACAATGCTGACACACTTTTGGCGAGACTCAGAAATTAACCAAATGCCCCAGTCTGAGCAGATAGGCAAATACGCGATACCCAAGGGCTATGTTAATGCCACCCAGATGGCTAAAGCTAACCGTAAACTTTTGTCAGACTACATAAGACTGAAGTCTACAAAGGACTATTTACAAGCACTTGGGAACGATATGGGAATTCCCATATCGTCTCTAATAATTGAAATTGAAGGGTATGGCAAGGAACAAGGTACTTGGGTTCATCCAGAAATTGCCATTGATTTAGCCCGATGGGTATCTGTTTCATTTCGCATTTGGGCAAACAGAACCTTAATGAAGGTAATGATTGCAAGTGAAATAGAGCCAGAACACTGTCCTGTTATACCTATCCTTCCCCCAGTCGAGCAGCGCCTACATATTTTTGTACAGGCAATGAAAACTTTAGCCGAATTAACTGGAGATCGTCTCAACCCTTACATCGAACAGCATTGTAAAGACTTCGTTGCCAATCTCTTAGCCGAACACAATCAACAAGCCCTAATCGGCACACAAGAGAAATGGCTGGGCGTGGTCAACTTCGCGGAGATTGAACTCGGCAAGAAAGTTCCCCTCAGAGGCTCCCACTATCGGGGACATTTAGGGACATGGGTGAGAACATTTTACCCACAGTTGGGCAATCGCCAAGAAACACGATTGGTTAATGGTGTCCAACAGCAGGTTTATGTTTATGCTTGCCACGATCCGGTTGTAGCTGACGCACTGACCAAAGCTGTAGAAGAATTTTTCGCTCACCCAAGCCCTGGTGCAGCGCTAAG
>NZ_JACJQM010000334.1:0-3123 GCF_014696655.1 Nostoc sp. FACHB-888
GCCTGTGGCTAGAACACTTGATATATATGGATTCTAGCCTTTGAATAACTTTTCTCTCTTAGCCCCCTTTTTGCCTCTAATTCATAAGTTTTCTAAATATATTTTTTTTACATAGTTGACAAATAGTTTAAAATCTGTGTAGTTGATTAATTTCTTATAGTGCAACAATCTTTTCTCATACACTCGCTTGAGAAATACTCAGGCTTTCAAATGATGGGAAGAAGATGAATGGTCAAGCCAAATTGGGATACAGAAGAATTAATTGAAAACTGGACACTTGTGCCAACAGAATTAGAATTAGTCAGAAACAAAGTCGGCGGTAATCAGATTGGGTTTGCTTTGTTCTTAAAACATTTTCAGATTTTTACCTATTTTCCTGATGAAAAATCGTCTATTCCTCAAATTATTATCTCTTACATAGCAAATCAACTTAAAATTCCTGAAAGCTCATACTCAGATTATGATTGGCAAGGACGAACCGCAAAAGTTTATCGTGTTAAAATTCGTCGTTTATTTAATTTTAGAGTAGCTACCGTCCAAGATTCAGTAGAAATGAGCGACTGGCTAATTAAAGAAGTATTACCTCATGAACAAAAGTTTGAATCACTAGTTGAAACTGTCTATCAAAGATGGAGAGAATTGCAAATCGAACCGCCCACATCAGGAAGAATTGAGCGTTTGATTCGTAGTGCTATCAGTCAGTATGAAAGTGACTTCTGCTATCATACACTTTCTGTGTTATCAAAAGAAACTCTTGCTGAAATCGATATTCTCTTAACCACCGAACATTCTCTGAATACAGAAGAGAAACAGGATTCTCTGAAGCTAAAAACTTCCGAGTTTGCCTTTCTCAAAACAGATCCAGGTCCGGTGGGCTTAGAAAGTTTCTTAACTGAAATCGAAAAACTCAA
Source organism: Nostoc sp. FACHB-888 (assembly GCF_014696655.1). Taxonomy (NCBI): domain Bacteria; kingdom Bacillati; phylum Cyanobacteriota; class Cyanophyceae; order Nostocales; family Nostocaceae; genus Nostoc; species Nostoc sp. FACHB-888. Next base: position 912 of record NZ_JACJQM010000334.1, read on the forward strand.
ACGGATTCGCAGTATTGGTTTATCCCTTAACTTATTTGCAGGAGTATCACCCAAACTAATTAAAACCTACCGTCATCGGGCGGCTACAGAAACTCCTTACCTTTTACGACAACATCCCCCGGCGATTCGCTATACTCTGATGGCAGCGTTTTGTGTTCAACGCGCTCAAGAGATTACTGATAATCTCATCGAATTACTAATGTCAATTATTCAACGAATCGGGACAAGAGCGGAAAGGCGTATCAACAAAGAATTAGTCTCGGACTTTAAAGAAGTAACCGGAAAAACTAATATTTTATTTCGCATTGCAGAAGTAGCTGTAGCTGAACCTTCGGGAGTTATTGAAAAAGTTATATATCCTGTAGTTTCTCAGAAAACTCTTAAAGATTTAGTCGCTGAATATAAAGCAACTGGTACAGCTTATCGTCAAAGAGTACATACTGTAATGCGTTCTTCTTTTGCTAGTCACTATCGACGGCTGATTCCTCAACTATTAGAAGTCTTAGAATTTTGTTCTAATAATGATATTCATCGCCCTGTAATTCAGGCATTAGAACTACTAAAAAAATATGCTCAAAGTAAATCCCTCCGTTTGCTGCGATTTGGGCGCGGGTTGCTATCGAGCCTGCTTTACAATCAGCAACGAAGACAAAATTTTTGTGTTCAATCACCTTTGCCATTTGTTGCCAAGTGGGGAAATATAATGGGTCATCGGCTCCATTACCCTTAAGGGTGGCACTGACCAATGGCATTCCCATCGAGTCAAGGGTTGCAAGTAATTGACGGTATTGCAACAAGTCTGGACGCAAGTCTAAAGGAATAGCCATAATGCAGTAGACTTTCTTCTACTGATTCGCCCTGTTGATGATTCACGCTAAAACTAGTTGTATCAATTCTTGCCACTTCTGTTGGTAACTCGTAGGCCCGAATCAGATGTTGTCCCAACTTTATTTCTATTTCCAGCCTAGCCTCTGACTGCTTACCTAATTCTTCAACTACCCTTCCCAATCGGTCATCAGTGGCATCTTTTTCTGCTATCGACCACCCTGTACTTAACTCTAAAATCTGTCGGTGTGCTTCTACCCAGGGTTCCACAGCAGACAACCGATGGTCTGACCGGGTAATTATATATGTTAACAACAATACACTCAATTGTCCGTAGCTCAGTCCTTCGTGGTTTCCATGCGGTTCCTTCAGCTTTTGGTCAATACATTTGGCTATTTCCATCTGCTTGAGCCATTCCACTATCACGGGAATATCGTCAATCCGCTCGGAAGTTATTTCCATGATTTTTTCGGTGAGCTGACGTTGGTGAAAAAGGACTCTTGTGTATACTAGCTAGTTAGTGCCGCAATAAAATGATTCAGGGCTTTAAGTGCAACTTTATAGCCTGGAGCTTGCTTACCTAACTTTAATTGTAGTAAAATTCGGTCACGTAACGTTTCAAGTGTTGCCACTGTCGGTAGCGTAGTCGCAGGTTCAATAACAGTATTTTTGGCTTCATCTACTGGCTCTTTTTCCCATGTAATACTTGGGCTAGTACTGACCCTAATCACCTGTTCCAAGTAATCAGATCTAGTCATCCCAAAACATTCAGCAGTGATTCCCAAAGCTTTCCAGGTATCATCAGTTAATCTTAGTGAGCGCACTTGACGATAATCATTGTTCTTGAGCGCGAACTTGCCTTGAATATCCCGCTTCCACATTACTCTACTCTTTCCCCGTGTATTACACCGTAATCTTAACCCTTAATTGTATTTTTCGGATGTAGCATGAATAATTACACCAATAGCCTCTAATCACTTCCATGTAATACATGGAAAGACCTGATCCCCCCTCTTTCCATGTATTACACCGTTAGACTGCCTAACCCTGACCCAAGTATTACACGGTGTCACCACCATCAGATCCACAATCACCTTGAAACCTTACACAGTAAGGTATTAATTTCTCTTACCTTCAAAAATGAGCGAACGTACAGTTATGACTTACGCTATCTACACTTATCAACAGCTGCAACTGAAATCTATTGCCCGTCTCAAGCAAATCTACAGCGAAATCGCCTGCACAGCCGAAGTAAGCGACAAACGCTGTAAGGATGCCTGGATTACTGCCATTGTTAACTATCAGGCAAGCAAAATTCAGAAACTCACCCCTGCTGCCCCCGACAACCAAGCCATAGCCCAAGCCGAACTCGACAACTACATCGCAA
>NZ_JACJQM010000335.1:0-3120 GCF_014696655.1 Nostoc sp. FACHB-888
GATCTCAGGCAGCCTCCACCAATCGCCCAGATTTCATCCCCCTGGTGCTTGGCATCCAGTGTCAGATTCACCACTTTCTTCAAGTATTTTTCATACCAATCTTTTAAAGAAGCGCTGTATATATCTTTGATATCGATGTCACGGCTGTACCTGGTATGCCCCATTTCTAAACAAAATCGGATTTTGGATGGATCTCCGATTTTTCCCCCATTCAAATGTTTCATTTTTTGGGAGATATCATCGATGAGAACTTCTACACCGATGGGGTAAGCAGTGTGAACTTCTCGTTTCCCTTGGTTGTAACGAGAATACAGGGTCGTACCATTGCCAAAGTCTAAAATGGTTAGCTTTTTCGGTAGTGGATGCCCAAACAATGCACCCATACCCTCTAGTACAACTTTCAGTACTTCTACTTTCACGTCTGATTGTTTGCCAGCAAGTATTGGCTGATATTCTCCATTGAGTACTTTTTGTAATTCTTCAGCCAGACCAACATCATGTAACAGGTTTTCCAGCCTCTTCTTGAGGTCTTTTGCGTTGTTCAACTTCATCAACACTTGGTTGTGGCGGTAAAGTAGGCCACCATAGCCCTCTGTCATCTGGGCCAACAACTGCTCCCGCCGGTTTCAATCCATTCCTATTTAACATTGAAGTATTAGCAAAAGTTTCAATGCGTGGCTGTGGTTGACTAGTTAGATCATTGGCATATTTGACTTGCCAGGTGTAACTGGTGAGTGCTGTAGCTTCATACTGTTCAGCAGTAGTAGTGCTGCAACTAGTTAGTGTGAGCGCCGTTAGTGCAGTCATTATTGAGGGTAAAAATCTCATTTGCATTATCAATCGTAAATATCTTTTACCCCAGGCTGTCTTATTGGTATATAGCAATGAATTTCAAAGCTTGAATCGGGAGCAAAATCCTTAGTAATTGGCTTAAATATACTGATAAGACAGTCAAGGGTGTGTGTCATCATTGCTGCCAAGGAGAAGAAATTGCTGTTGTAGAAAGCACTTCCCTTGCTTGTAGTCTAATTGCTGTTTGCTCACAGTTAGGGCATTTTACCTTTGTGAAAATCACTCTTTGGTCGTCCTTTGTACTCGCCCATTACAGGATCTCCGGTGTACTCGCTGATTATCCCCGAATTGCAGTGGTAGCACTCGAATATCACACGCCCTACCTCCGAGTTGCAATCCAGGAATTGCATGTGCTGACAGGGTTCTGGCGGTAATTCTGGTTCTTCGAGACGGTCTAGAAAGGGTATATGAGGTTTGGTTGCTGGTGGTAAATCTATTTTTTTCTTGTTGCGCTTGCCAGTCACCTGCGGCTCAACTTTTGGCGGCTTCATGGGTTTTTCCTTGACAGGGGTATGACCAGGCTGTTGGCCAGTTGTGAGTTCTTCCAGCAACTTGTCATCAGCCGGGGTAGGGTCAAATTTGGAAATTTGGTTGTTGGACTTTGGCTCTTCTTTCTTGGGACTTTTAGAGGGACGCTCAATAGATTTCATTAGTATTTTTGTCAGGGGGTTACTTATATTCGTTTTATTTAACCAAAACGTTTTGGTTAACTTTATTTTTATTCTTTATTTTGAATCAGTGATAACATCAAGCCATATATTTTGGTTAATTGACTTATTTGATAATAGATACTCTGCTGAATCTTTTCTAAAAGAATACTTGAAAATTATCTTAGAAATGATAATTCTATGAAGACTAATACAATTGTTGCAAAGTGAGAATTGCTCCTATGGTAAAATCCAAGCCTACGAAGACTACGACCAAATCTGAAAAGCTTCCTAAAATTTTGGCATTTGCTAACCAGAAAGGTGGAGCAGGGAAATCAACAGGAGCAGTTCATGCTGTTGATTGGTTTACCCAGATGGGGTATTCCACTATCTTAGTTGATGCAGATGGGCAGGAAAGCTCATCAAGTTGGTTGAAGGATCTGAACTTGCCTTGTAAGGTCATTGGTGATCCAGAAATTTTATTTGACGAACTTCCCAAGTTAGCAGAGTCTTATGATGTTGTAATTGTTGATGGCCCAGGAAATGCAAGTGAGGTGACAAAAGCAATTTTGATCCGTTCTAATTTAGTACTTATTCCTTGCAGGGACTCTATGATCGATTTAGCAAGTACAGGTAAAATTGTACAATTTGTGCGTCAAGCAAAGGAAATTCGAGGAGGGCTGCCGATAGCAGCGCTTTATCTAAATGCAGTAAAAGACAACACTATTTTATTACGAGAAGCTAGAGAAGCTTTGCAAAGCGGTATTATACCTTTGCTTAATACTACCCTTCCTGACCGTCAATGTATCAAGGATGCACCTGGACAAGGTAGTACAGTATTTCGTATGAAGGGAGAAGCTCCTAAAGCGGCGGCAAGTGCTTACATCAAAATCCTAACAGAAGCTTTGAAGTTATTTGAATCAGAATCATGACTCGACGAAAACTCAAGGATAATATTGCTAACAATGAAGAACTGAACTTTGTCTTTGGACAAGCCACTACTCAGGAAATTGTACAAATAGCGGAAGTAGCTCAAGAACAAATCATTCCGTACAACGCAATTGTTTGTACATTCACATTTATTCCAGATGGCAAACCAGTTCGGCATTACTATGATTTAGAAGAGCTACAACAATGGGCGCTGAATGATATTCAACCCAATGGAATTCGTTCTCCTCTGTGGGTACGTCCCCATCCCACTCAATCTGAAAAATATGAGTTGGTTGCAGGACTTCGGCGATTAAAAGCAGCAGAGATACTAAAATTGGAAGAGATACCAGTCAAGGTTTTTGATTGGGATGATCAAACCGCTTTTTATGCTGCGATATCAGAAAATACAAATCGCCGTGACTTCAGTGCTTTAGAGGAATTAGACAACACTTTGCGAGTGCTTGAAATTCAACTGGGCTACGAAACTGAGCAAGTTGTTAGTTTTCTTTACAGAATGAACAACGCCACAAAAAATACTGTTAACCAAAACGTTTTGGTTAGTCAAGAAGCTGAACTTGTTCAACAGGTATCAGGGCGGCCGCATCATGTCAATAAGACTAGACTATTCTCAATAGACGTAAAAATAATCTCGTTAAACCCTGCTTATTGACAAAGATTTTAGCGATCACTT
>NZ_JACJQM010000336.1:0-3107 GCF_014696655.1 Nostoc sp. FACHB-888
GCATTATCGCGTGTCCCCTCAAGGTGAAAAGTTTGAAACCTAGTCCTCTAAGGACTTTAGAGCTACTTTGCCCCTGGTGACAGCTTCCGTAACACTACCCCAACATTGGCAGAACCACGACCGACTGAATAAGGGATATTCAGGAAGCTGCTCAACATTTGGTCAATTGTGCAGAAAACTATATCACCTTCAAAGCGTGGGTCTTCTGGGTTCTCTCCTGTTTGTAGAGTGACAGCTAAGGAACGGGATGATGGATAAGCCTTCTCCCAGTTCGCAACTAATATTTCAGTCCGTTGGCGGAGGCTATTGGCTAGGGTTCGCAGGGGGACAACGTAGATGAGTTTATTGGGGAAGTCTATATCGAGGGCTTTGGCGAAGAGGAAGGGTGCGATCGCTGTTTCCGTTTTTCCCGATCCTGTTGGTGCGCGGAGGAGGATGTCTTGACGTTTAAGGATTTTGGCAATCGTTTGGTATTGAAATTGATGTGGGAAGAAGGTGGTGAGGGTTTGGAAATATTCATCAATCATCATTGATAAAATAGAGTAGGATAAATTTTGATGTTGTTCAGTCATCAATTTTGAAATTTATACCATGCATATTATTAATTACTGATTCTGCGAGGGATTATGCTGCTAACTGAACGTCGCGCTGATCGAGTGGTTCTCTACAATATCAGTTGGCAACAATTTGAGAATTTATTAATAGACTTAGGTGAAAGCCGTTCAGCTAGGGTCGCTTATGATGATGGCACATTAGAGATTATGACACCGTTACCAGAACACGAATATTACAAAGAAATAATTGGTGACATCATCAAAGATACGGCTGATGTTTTGGAGCTAGATTATGAGTGTTATGGCTCAACTACCTGGAAACGAGAACTAAAAAGGGCTGGAATAGAATCTGATAATTGTTTTTATTTTCAAAATGAAGCCTTAATTCGAGGTAAACTCAAGTTTGATTTAAATCAAGACCCACCTCCAGATTTAGCTTTAGAAATTGATATTACCAGTAAATCTTTAGATCGCTTTCCCATCTATGCACGGTTAGGCGTACCTGAAATTTGGTCTTATGACTCTGGAGAAATCAAAATTTACCAGTTGCAAGGTGAGGAATATCTTGAAAGAGAAACAAGTTTAGTGTTTCCTAATCTGAATATTCAAGAAATTCCATCACTAATTGAAAAACACCGTATGGTAGGAAGACGAGTTTTCCGACAAGCAATCAGGGAGTGGGTTAGAGGACAGATTGGTAAAGAAGGGTAAGGATTACGATCGCTATTTGGTTTTTTCGCATTTTATTTTAAGTAAAAAATAACACAAATGTAAATAAAGCAAATTACTCAATTGACTTTACACTTTTAATACTTCCATCATCCTTCAGGGCGGTAATTTTCACTTTTAATACCTGCCTTTCTTTAAGAAAACTTGCTTTTTTAGGTTCTTTCTGAGTCAGCTTAATTGTTTCCAGCATCTCATAAGTTACTTTATTACCTTTAATACCAAGCACAGTAGCATCTAAAACTTGGTCAATTTCAAACTTTTGTGGGTGAAAAACTTCCGCAATTTCTGCTTGACGTTCAGAGACTTGTTCAACCTGCGGACTTTCGGAAATAGAGATTTCCTCAATTGGACTAACTTTATAATACCGCATTAAACGCATCGCCCAGCCTAAAATTTTTAACATAGCCTGAGCATTTCCTTGTTGGCTTTGCAGATATTGATTACAGGCACGTTCGATATTACAGTAGTAACTTGTAGTTCGGCTACTATGTCCAATTTGCCTACCGTTAGTAACTAAGATTTTAAGATAGCTAAAAAATCTCCGTCCTGCATCAGGTTGCTCTACAATGCTACGCAGATATGCAATAACTTTTCCTACTTCGTTAACGTCTGTGTCTTCTTTAACTAAACTTATTGCTAAATTGTGAGCAAGTTGAGATTCCGCTTCTGTTAAAGATTCTGTAGTAAACATTAATACATGCCTTCTGGTGGTTCACGATCGGTTGGGTAGCGTAGAATTTCAGCGAGTTGCTGTAGTTGCGGAAGTTGAATGAGTCTGGAATGTGCTGTTTTAATTTGGGTGGCGATAAACGTTTCTAGCGCCTCTCCCGTGAGAAGATGATTGTTATCGGGGGTATAAGTGGAGTAGTGCGATCGCAAATCCTCAAAGTTTTGCAATATATTAGCTTGGGTAATCCCTACTGTCATGCTTCCCATCCCAATAGGTTTACCACCACCAACTTTTAAAGCTATAGGGTAATTGGAATCTTGCCCCAGTACAACAAATAACGTCCCTAATTGTTCAGGTTTGATGTTTTTGAATTGCAATTGAGTAGTAAAAGTGTATTCTCTTGCTGCTTGTTGAACTGCAATTCCTTGATTTTGACCTTTTTCAATAGCGCGAATCGTGTGATAATAAAATTTACGTCCAGCAACTTTTCCCCTTGCGTCAAAATATGCGCTTCCGGGTTCAGGGCGCGGACGATATAACGAAGGCATAAAACCCGTATTAAAACCTATATTTTCGCATTTAACATCATTAAACTCAATTAATCCCTGCCAATCTAAAGCACCAAATACTTGACTAGCGGGACATAATTGTTCTTTATTTCGAGATGGTAATCTTTCGTTGGGTATTTTATCCCGAAATTTTGATGTGACTACTGCAAGGGTGCTATTCGTAATCGCTTCATAAACTGAACGAATGCAACCTTTAAGGGAACTCCCTTGAATTACTAAGTGTTTATCAATCCCCTGTACCATTGTTTTTATTAAAGATACACGAGTTGCAATATCGTTACCAGGGACAACTATACCAGTAGAAATATGAAGTGAAGTTTTAACTTTCAGAGTTAAAAATAAAGTTCCATGCAAACGATTTTTATCAAACTTATCATGTCCAGCAGGATGTTCTAAGCGAGGGCGTTCCTGTGGAAAAGCAACAAATTTGTATGGTTTTTGTGTACTACTTACTACAGAATTATCACGAGATGAAGGCTGAGAAGGTAATGGTTTTCGTGGTTTAGGTCTTGGGATGTTGGTCATTTGAATTAACCGTTAAGGCGATAAAATGAATAGTTGCAGTANCAGAGTCTTTGAAATATC
>NZ_JACJQM010000337.1:0-3086 GCF_014696655.1 Nostoc sp. FACHB-888
TTTATACATAAGTGCGATTGAACGTTATCAAAACGCAGAGCGTACAATATCAATTGATGAAATGACGGGTATTCAAGCGAAAGAGCGTCTAGAAAAAGATTTACCGATGCGACCTGGTAAAGTTGAAAGACGGGAGTTTGAGTACATTCGTCACGGTACACAGAGTTTAATTGCTAATTTTGATGTCGCTACTGGTAAGATTATCGAGCATACTTGTGGAGATTCTCGAACAGAAGTTGATTTTGTTTTCAATATTCGTCGAATCCTTGAAACTGACCCCAATGCCAAAAAATGGCATCTAATCATGGATTGTCTTAATACGCATCAGTCTGAATCGCTGGTTCGTTTGGTTGCAGAAAAAGAAGGTTTGAATATCGACTTGGGTATTAAAGGAAAAAGCGGAATACTCAAATCCATGAAATCCCGTGCTGCTTTTTTAAGTGACAAAACACATCGAATTGTTTTCCATTACACCCCTAAACACTCTTCTTGGCTCAATCAGATTGAAATTTGGTTCAGTATTTTGGTTCGTAAGTTACTAAGAAGAGCTAGCTTCAAAAGTCAGGATGACCTCAAAACCCGAATTCTTGAATTTATCGACTACTTTAATCAAACAATGGCTAAACCTTTTAAGTGGACATACAAGGGTAAAGTGTTGGCTATCTAATACTTGGCTTATTTACGCCGTGCTGTACTAGTAATCGAGCAGCGATGCGTATCACTCATAGGAGTACCGGGTATTGGTAAAAGTGCATTAGCTGCAAAACTATTAACAGAACTTAGTATAGAATCTCAACCTAAATTTGATTGCTTCATTTGGAAATCGGTGTCTTATGCACCGCTACTTCAGGACTTAATAGCCGATTTAATAGAGCTAACTCAACCTGTAGAACCTGAGCCAGGCTTACCTAAATATACTCAGGCAATGCTTACTGTGTTAATTAAGCAGTTGCAATCACAGCGCTACTTCATAGTATTGGATGAATGTGAAGCCTTATTTCAAACAAATAATTTAGAGGATAGGCTAGAGTACAAACTATTTTTTCGCCGCTTAGTAGAGGAGCAGCATAAAAGCTGCTTGTTTTTGACTAGTCGAGTTTGGCCTAATGAGTTCGATGTACTGATAGAAGCTGATCGACCTATTCAGTATCTCAAACTTGAAGGTTTAGATCCCGATGCAGCCATGCAGTTCTTATCTGCCTTGGGATTGTGCAACGAAGAAAAGCGCTGTAGTCAATTAATTCAAACTTATCGCGGTAATCCTTTAGAACTAAAAGCAGTTTCCAATCGGATTCACCACTTCTTTGCAAGTAGTACTGAAAAATTTTTTCAAGATCCAACTACACTCGTTAGTAGTCGTTTTCAAGAAATGCTCAATAAGGTTTTTGGTCAAGGATTGAGTAAAATTCAGAGACAAATAATGATTTATCTAGCAGATAAAATAGTTTTAAACTTTCAATATATTAGTTTCAATAAATTATTAATGGACTTAAATCAAACCCACAAAATATCTATTTCTACGTCAGAATTGATTACTGCATTAGAAGGACTTGAAAAAAATTCATTAATAGAAAGTAGCAAAGACCCAACTACAAAAGAAATCAGTTTCACTCTTCAACCAGTAATTAAAAAGTATATTACGACAGATCCTCTGGGGTTAGTACATACATCTGATGCTTCACCAACATTAGCAATCGCATCTTAAGAGAGGTACCTATGATTGCAAGCAAACTAGAAATCACAATTAAAATTAACGAACTGCCACAACCCAAAATTATAGAGAACGGTTGGCAGCAGCTTGATATAGACTGTGACGAACGCATCATAATAATCACAGTTCAACCTAAACCAAAGGTTTACAAAAAACTGACCGATGCCGCCAGTAATTATCTACAGTGGGTAGCGGCAATCATTGGTAAATTTGGTCAGCAAGCAGAAAACGGGTTCGTGCTGGAGGAACCCAGTATACAAGTTTTTGAGAGCAAACCCAAACCAGAAACGACCTCTGCGTTAGGTGCTGCTTTTTGAAAAAGTGATTACCCGATCAGGGTAAGCTGGAACAAACATTAGTAAATACGAAGGAGTGAACAGACAAAAAATCAGAATCTCGCTAGATACGAAAAGACCAAAAGTCATCTAAAATCAAGCTAATTGAAAGGAGGCATGAAGGTGAAAAGCTTACAACAATACCCACATTTAACGCAAAAAGCGCCACTAAGGAGTAGCGCTTCGTGCGTGGCTTAAATTTCATATAACCTCAGAGCGGGGTTGATCTCGAAGGAACAAAATAAGTGGTTGTTAAAGTTTGGTCGCTTGAATTACCGCTAACTTTGTCCGACTGAGTTAAATCCGCGCTGCTTTCCCTATTATACAGGGGTTGTCACCAGATCGTCGAATTTTTGGTGGCGGATTTTTGGCTATTGAAATTCCTCAAGTTAGTGAAATGTTAAATTTAGTTAAGAAAAGTCCTGAATTTCGTAGCAAAAAGCAGTAGCAGCGCGAATAACAGTTACCAGTTATCAGTTGGAATTTACAGTCCTTGATAACTGTTGACTGATAACTGATGCAACCCCCTCTGAACTTGTCAACCAAGTAATCAGGGGAAAATATCGTGAAAAATGACTTATGCCTAATACACCTTAGTGTCGGGGTTAAGGTGACATCAAAATTTTTTTCAAACGCCTCTCCTTGTGCTAATTACAGGAGAGAAATATGCTGACCCTAGATAGAGAAGAAACCAAATCAGCACATCATTACGATGATCTTAATAGCAGTATCAAAGACACCTTCGCTACCATAGACCAATTTGAGTTGCAAGCAGTAGAACAGATTCGCCTCATGCATGATGAGCGGATGTACAGAATCGCTGGGTACAAAAACTTTGAACAATATTGCCAAGGCGAATTGCATGTATATGGCGGCTATCGGCGTATAAATCAACTCTTAGGGGCATCAAAAGTTATTGTTGCAGCAGGGAAGTTGGGATCACAGATTAAAAATGAGCGCCAAGCCCGTCCTCTTTTGAGGTTAGCCAAAGAACCAGAAAAACTTATTGCTGCGATAAAACTGGCTTTATCATCAAACCC
>NZ_JACJQM010000338.1:0-3073 GCF_014696655.1 Nostoc sp. FACHB-888
TAAGCTGTTACGCATTTAATTTGCACATTGAGATCGCAGGGGGGCAGGGGGCAGGGAGCAGGGGAGAGGGTTTGCAGCTTTTATCACCATAAAAATGGTGCAATTTAAATGACGATTAGCTTATCTCACCTCACAGGCTGCGCCATTTTCTGCTGACATGGCTGAAAAAACAGGGAATTGATGATGCACTGATCCAACCTTACTCAGGACATTCGTCTCGTCAGTCGCTGGAAGTGTACTCACGGTTGTCAATAGGGGAAGCTCAAAAAGAATACGACGGGGTGATGGGAAAGTTTCCAGTTTAATACTGCTGTACTACTTTGCCCCTGGTGACAGCTTCCGTAACACTACCCCTACATACAAAGTTAAAAACGCGAGTATGAATTTCCCGTTTGTGCGCTCTAACGGTGTACTCTCGGACTTCAATAGTTTTGCTGGGCATCGGCTCTGTAATTGCTGTTCTATTTATAAGGATAGTTTCTGGTATCAATATATTCATGCACCATTTGAGTGAAACAGTGACAATCTGATGGTTTTCGCCAGGAATTAAGCAGAGGCGATGCCGCCGGAAGTGCAGGTACGCGATCGCACTCCTGATAGCCGCAATTGGAAGCATCTTTAACAGCAGTCGCGGTTTGCTCTCAGCCTTTGGAGTAGCGAGTTCGACTTATATAAATGAAACTAAAGTCAAACAACCCTTAGCCCTAATTAAGAAGATAATCTTTGATCTTGTTTCGATGAGAGCGCAAAATTTTCAAACCTTGATGTTCAGTGTTACGAATTGTCTCTCGACTAAGATTTAGGCGTTTTGCAACTTGACTCAAGGTTAGTTGCTGATTATCTTCCAATCCAAAACGTAGAGTCAATACTTCTCGTTGCCTTGGATTGAGCAACATCAGCAAATTACTCAAGTCTTGATGTAAAAGCTCTTGAGAAATTTGCTCATCTAGGGAAATACCATCCATCGGCAAAATATCAGCTAATTCAGTTTCGTGCTCATTCCCAACTCGCATTTCTAGCGATACTGGAGTGCGAGAAACCTGAAGATATTCACGTATTTGATTAGGCAACAGATTCAACGATTCGGCTATTTCTGCTACAACCGGAGGATGACCCAAAGATTGAGACAGTTGCTGCTGTACTTTCCTGATTTTGTTTAATTTCTCGTTGATATGGATTGGCAGACGGATAGTGCGAGACTTTTCTCCAATCGCGCGTGTAATTGACTGCTTAATCCACCAATAAACGTAGGTTGATAGTTTATAGCCTCGGTTGGGATCAAACTTTTCGATTCCCTTTTGCAAACCCAGTGCCCCTTCTTGGAGCAGATCGAGAAAATCTAAATTGTGATTCTGATATTTTTTGGCAACAGAAACCACCAGGCGTAGGTTAGCTATCACCATTTTCTCTTTAGCTTTTTGGCCTTGTTGAATGATTGATTGTACTTCAGTATCGCTTTGCCCAAGCGAGGTGGCTAATTCTTTTGCAGTTGGTTGGCGATTTAATTGAAGTGCGAGGCTTGAACGCTGTTCTTCAATCGCCATCATCTGCTGTACAAGCCTAGCATTTGTAATCTCTTGCTCAGGAGTTAGCAGAGGGTAGCGTCCGATTTCTTTGAGGTAGGAGCGAACTAAGTCGGTAGTAGGGCTAGGCATACTTTCAATTAATTGTGAGGACTGCTTTTATTTTTCGCTTGATGAAAATGTTTTATTTCAAGAATTATCTAATAAATCAAATCTTAATCATAGACTTAAGCCAATATTTATATTTGTCAAATATATTTATAGATATAATACTTGAAATCTTTAAATAGGTAAATATTAAAATCTGCTTTATTTTATAAATAAGTTTTAAGATAATGAAAAATTTGGTTAGATTAAATCAGAGAGACGCTACGCTAATTTTAGAGTGAAGTCCTCTCTTGAAGAGAGGATGTGTTCAAATTCGCTTCACATTTAGACAAAGCTCAAATCCGCTTTGCGTAAAACAATTGAAAATTACAAATACTTAGTTGAGGAATAATCATGGATATGCAATCTCTACTCACCTTGGCAATCGTAGTCATCTTTTGGGCATTCGTTACTCTTGTTATGTTCCAGTTCATTAATGGACTATTTGTATCGGCTGCTTACGCTAGTAATGTGGTTTCATTTAGCAATGGAAATATAGCCGCTTCTACAATTCCATCACTATCAAAAATAATCACCCCACAACAATTCGCAATTCGCAAGTCGCAGTTCGCAATTGCAGACGTAATTGAAAATTAACTCCTGAAGGGATATAAGCTCCTAATTTTAATTATGTAAGAACTCAGATAGATGTGAACTATATTCAAGCCCTCAAGTTCAGTTCTAGGGTTTTAATTGCGAATTGCGAATTGCGACTTGCGACTTGCGAATTGAATGGGATTACTGCCTCCAGTTAAAGAAGTTTCGCCACAACCAAAACGTACTAACCGTTCAAATAAAACTAACAATGCTGCCAACAAGTCACTGAAAACTAAAAAGGCTGATGTAAATTCTTCAGGCAAGCGCAAGCCAGGCAGACCGCGTAAAGCTGCATAAAACTAAGAAGGTAAAAGGGAAAGGTATAAAAATTTCCTTTCTCTCTTCCTTTCCCTTTTACTAATACTTTATTCTTAGTCTCCGACTGATCAACGGAGGTTAACTTATTTTCTGAAAAATAGTGAACACTACGGGGAACTTGATTGACAAAATGTGCTATATCTTAAACTTTGACTGATGCGCTACTGCTAACTTTTCTTCCGTAGAGGATGGCAAGAAAGCCAGTAATGTACATCAACAAACTATAAACCGCAGCAGGCACGGCCATATCGGGGTTGTTGAGCAAACCAGCAGTAATCGCCAGGGCCAGCGTTCCATTTTGAATTCCCACTTCAATGGCAATGCAGATTTGTTGGGACAGAGGGAGCCGAAATAGCTTTGCGGTAAAAAATCCTGCCAGAGTTGCTGCATCGGTGAGAGGTTAGAGTGATTGCACTTTTGTCAAGAGGGTGCAGGAAAAGGGGATAAATCCAGCTTGGAGACTGGTTTTCGCAGCGCTTTAACAACTC
>NZ_JACJQM010000339.1:0-3049 GCF_014696655.1 Nostoc sp. FACHB-888
GCCACATCCTAATTCTCCAGCTTCTCAGCAAAAACTACTTTTAATCTAATTACTCATTCTCCCACAATAATACCTGGTTAACTTACGCCGTGCTGTACTAGTTGCTTTAGATGGGTTAGTTCCTTTGTCCGTCCATAAAAACTGGATATGTCAGGCAGGTAACTTCCCGTAACTCGTACTAGTTCGTTGCCAGAGGGTCTTTGCTTTTCAATTGGCACAGATTGAATAGGATACTTTTTAGTAACCTGCTCTAATAAAATACGCCGCAGCTTCTTTTTTCCAACCCGCTCTCCACTGCCAATAGTTTCGGAGAGTAAATCCCATAAAGGAGGAGCTATGCGTCTTTGCAAGTAGTTAAGGCTGTAAGGTGAGTTTTGCGCCACTTCTTCGTAATCATCATCATCCCATGCTCCCTTTAGGACAATAATTTCTGCTTCAGATAGGTGTTTCCCTCTTTTGGCAAACACTAAATTATCTACTACAAGTAGTGCAGCTTCAAAATCTGCTGTTGCCAAGGATATTTGCCCTTTCCTCGGTCCTTTTGGGATAACTGAGGAAAGGGCAGGTGAATTCAGTTTTTGTATGGTACTAAAATCCATGACTTGCTATTTCCGTAGGTTTAGGAAACGTTTATAAAGAGTTTTTCCTGGACTATAATTAGTATCTAGGAGTGTATTGCATCACATTAATATACTTTGTTTCTTCAACTTATTACTATTTTTTGTAAAAAAGTATCATAAAAATTTCTGATAGGTTTACTGAAAACTTTTTCTATATCAAGCGGTGCTTAGATAAAAGGTGATTAAATATACATTAAAGTTTTGTATCCGTAACTCGCTATGCATAAGTGCTAAGAGCTTGTTGCGTAAGGAGGTTCAGTGAGTTACTGTATCAATCCTCTTTGCAATCACCGCCAAAATCCTAATTCTGATGACGTCAAAGAATGCCTATATTGTGGGGCTTCGCTACTGATTAATGATCGCATCCGCTTAGTCAAGCCATTGAGAGCGCTCACTGATGACCCGTACAATTACATTGAAGTGTTTGAAGTAGATGACGCTGGTACTCAATGGAATCCTGTCCGCAAACAGCGAGTCATGAAAGTTTTGAAATGGAACTCGCCTAAGCTGGTTGAATTAATAGAGCGGGAATCTTTTTGTTTACAGATAATCCGACATTGCGGTATTCCTAGAAGCACCATAGATGACCTTTTTACTTTATTTACTCACAATAATTCCTTAACATTGTATTGCCTAGTTATGGATAAAATTGAGGGGCAAAATTTAGAGCAATGGTTGGAGTCTAATAGCTCAATTTCACAATCTCTAGCATTGGAATGGCTACAAAACTTGGTTGATATCCTCGATACAATACACCGCTCTAATATTTTTCATCGAGATATTAAGCCTTCTAATATAATTCTTCAGCCAAGTGGTCAATTAGCATTAGTTGATTTTGGTGCAGCACGGCAAGTAACTAACACTTACTTAGCAAAAGTAAGTGGTAGTGGAGGTACTAGTACAGGCAGGGGAGGACGATATGAAATTACAGCAATCAGCACGCCTCTTTATTCCCCCCTGGAGCAAGTAAATGGTAAAGCAGTACCCCAGTCAGATTTTTACGCTTTGGGTCGGACTTTTGTCCACTTGACTACTGCTACTCAACTAATTGATTTGCCAACAGATAAAAAAACAGGAAATCTAGTTTGGAGAGATAAAGCACCGCAAATTGACAAACCTTTTGCTGATTTCATTGATGAGTTGATGGCTCCCTTGCCGGGGCAGCGACCGCAAACGACTGAAGTAATTTTGCAGCGGCTAGAAAAACTGCCTAAGCAAATTAAAAATTATAAATTAGCTAATTCTAAAGTATTTAAATACAGCAAGTATACATTGATAGGTTTAGGAATTGTTGGGGGTGTCTTTCTATCTCTACCTCTAGCAGCAAACTATTTAGTAGCCCAAGGACGAAAGTTAGAAGCAGTAAATAATTCTCAGGGTGCACAAGAGCTTTTTGGTTGGGCCATTAAAATTAATCCTCAATTAAAACTTAGTATTGCAGAATTTTACTTTAATAAGGCTTCTCGTAATATAGATGATTCTAAGATAGCTAGGAAGTATTATGAACAAGCAATTAAATATAACCCCAAAGATACCTCTGCATATAATAATCTGGCATTAGTTTGCCAAGATTTGCGAGATACTAAGTGTGTAACTGAAAATTATGAAAAAGCTTTTAAGCTTAGGACTAATAATTGGCAAGGACATTATGGGTTAGGACGTTTTTATGAAGATCAGCAAAAATATGATTTAGCTGAAAAAGAATATCAATTAGCTATTCAAGAAAGTGATAAAGCAGTACTTGCTGTAGCTGCTTTATCAAGATTGAAAAATATAAATAATGAGTATGAGGCAGCAATTACTTTAGCCTTACAAGGGTTGCAAGAAACTAAAGATCCTGAAATACAAGCAGCCTTGTATAAAGATTTAGGCTGGGCAAGATTGAAGCAAAATAAGTTAAGTGAGGCTAAAAAATATTTAGAAAAGGCGATTCAATTAGATGGAAGAACAGATGCTTCCTGTTTATTGTCTCAGGTTGAAGAAGCTTTAGGTGAAAAAGATACCGCCAGAATTTATATAGAAGTATGTCTGTTAGCCAAGTCTACTTTACCAGAGGTTTTCGACTGGAGGCAAGAGTTACTAGACCGCATACTTAAAAAATAGTATCCTCTGAATCAATTTATCAGATATTTATCATAAACAAAATTTTATATAGAGATGAATATAGTTACTACGCCTATATAATAACAGGATATAAACAGTTATTTATATTGAAAGCAGTGAAAAACAGTATAAAATTTTTGACAGGATTCTGCTTAAGCTTTCTACTCATGAAAGATACGTTATTGTTGGCAGGTGTACCAGGGCAAACGCATCTAAATATTGACAAGCCTGAATCAGTATGAAATACACCAAGACTCAAACTACATAAGGCTTTGAGGAAATTAAATCTCACTCAATATTAAAATGATAATCATTGTGAGGGGGAG
>NZ_JACJQM010000034.1:0-72742 GCF_014696655.1 Nostoc sp. FACHB-888
AAAAGAGGAGATAGAAACGTTCCAGCAAAATTTCATCAAAGGATTGGGTTACTGTCCACAAACCTTGGCTTGACCTCAGATTATTTCTTGCACTAAACGCTATTGACGCGGTTGTTGACAGAAAATTAAAGGTAAATGAATTTATAGAGCTTTTAAGAAAACCAATTAATGACTTATCATTAAGACCGCAGGGAGCAGGGGAGAAAGAGGGTTTTCCGATTTTTGCACAGATGTGGTAACTGTAACTAATTAGCCAGACATGATATGAAAGCGATCGCAATATCTTATGGATATCACCATTATTTACCCAAGCTACTTTCGCATATTTGAATGCAGGAGTGGGCGTTGGTTTATCAAAAACCTTGAAACCTTCGTAACCACCAGCACAACAAATCACAAAGACATCAATACAGTTTATGGTATTACTGAGGGACAAGTGGTAATTGAATTATTCCGAATTAATGGAGGAAAGTCAGGGTACTACCTCGCAAATATTCGGGATAAAAATACTATTACTGCATTGACCGCGATGGGGTAAAAACTAAATTGTTTGAGTTGGGCATTGGTCGAGTAGACCCAATGGAAGACGTGCATGGCTAAATCAGGATATCAACGGGTGAAAGAATGGCGCGATCACAACTCAAAAGGCGAGCAACTTCCTTTTCTGGATATCCAGAAAAACCGATCGCATTCCCCCATCTGCTACCATCATGAGTTAACCGCAGTTAACCCATGTCTCAGAACCAACGCCCGCTAATCGCGGCGAAGATTCACCCTCAACAAATGCAAGAAGTAGACCAAATATGCCACCAGACAGGGAAAAGCCGCAGTCAGATTTTACAAGAGGCGATCCAATACGGTTCGGTTAAGGTCACACACTATGTAAACTGATAATTTTCATCAGGGTGCAAACGGCAAAAATGCAACTCAAAGAATTCTCCTTATTTGTACCCAAACCGGAAACATCCCAAAGCTTGGATTATACGAAAAACGCAGAATGGATGTATGTCTGCATTGAAGGGGCTACGCTTACTGCCTGCACCTGGAAGGCAAAGCGGAGAGAGCCGTTTTTAAAGCTGGTAAGGCGCTGATGGAACTTGGCGATGGGCAGTAAAATACTTTTTAAGTAACCTCCTAAGGGAAAAATATACTTACAATGTAAGTATTAATTATATTATATAAGCGAAATATTACTGTGATTTCGTGAAGGTATTTATATATCAAAGAGTTCATTTCAGAGAATCTACGGTAACAAAAACCAAAGCGATCGCGGTACTTTAATTTCAATAAACTTTACCTTATCAGGTTAAAAAACTCAGAAAGGGTGACAAATACAGAATGTAGAAGCCTCAACTTTTATTCTGTACTAGGCTAACGCTAGTACAAGAAAGCTCTGACAAACGCCGGACGTGTTCTCATAAAGAGTATGAGAAGCCACACTCTAGGCGTCTGTATTTCTACTAAAGGTGCTTAAGCTCAAAGCCTCTTGCTTTATTACACTTTGGACTTTGGTAAAGACTTGTGCAGTGTATAGATTTTTATGATGGAATTTTTAAATAATTTTTTCTCTACTAGTCAGTTTATTCCCCACGGACATTGCTACCTCTGGAAACCAGAATTGGTCTGGTTGCACCTAGTTTCAGATGTATTAATTGGACTTGCTTATTATTCAATTCCAGTGATGTTGGTTTATTTTGTCCGTAAACGGCGAGATATACCTTTCGGCTGGATGTTCCTGATGTTTGGCACATTCATCATTGCTTGTGGCACAACCCATTTAATGGATGTGTGGACGCTTTGGTACCCTACCTATTGGCTATCAGGGTTAATTAAAGCTATCACCGCTTTCGTCTCCGTATTGACAGCTGTAGAACTTGTGCCATTAATACCCCAAGCACTGGCTCTACCGAGTCCTGCCCAACTAGAAACTGCAAATTCCCAACTAGCAAAGGAAATTGCTGAACGTATACGGACTGAGGAGGTGTTGAGGGAAAGTGAACAACGCTGGCAATTAGCTTTGCGCGGCAATAATGATGGAATTTGGGACTGGAATGTTAAAACCAATGAAGTTTTCTTCTCGGCTCGCTGGAAAGAAATGCTCGGTTACGAAGACCACGAAATTTCTAACCATTTAGATGAAAGGCTGACACGAGTGCATCCTGATGATCTTAACTGGGTGACACAAGCAGTTCAAGATCACTTTGCTCAAAAGACACCGTTTTATATTGCTGAGTATCGAGTTATATGTAAAGACCGCACTTATAAATGGATTTTAGATCGAGGTCAGGCACTGTGGGATGAAAACGGTAATGTAGTGCGGATGGCAGGTTCACATACTGACATTACTGGGCGCAAGCAAGTAGAGGAGGCATTAAGTAGCTTACTTTACCAACTAGAAAACAAGGTTGAGCAACGGACAGCAGAGTTAAAAAGAATTAATCAATCACTACAAGCAGAAATTACTGAGCGCCAGCGAATAGAACAAGCATTGCGGGAAAGTGAACAGCGATTCCGGGCTGCATTCCATCAAGCTGCTGTTGGCATCGCCCATGTAGATATAGATGGAAGATGGTTGTTAGTTAACCAGAGGCTTTGCGATATTGTCGGTTACACACCCGAAGAACTACAGTTGCTAACTTTCCAAGATATTACTCATTCAGATGATCTTAACGCCGACCTGAAATATGTTGACCAGATTTTAGCAGATAAGATTCAAACTTACTCAATGGAAAAGCGCTATTTCTGCAAAGATAGCTCCACAGTTTGGGTTAATCTCACCGTATCTTTAATGCGTGAACCTAGTGGGGAGCCAAAGTATTTTATTGCTGTGGTCGAAGACATTACCGAACGGCAAGCCGCGCAGCGCGATCGCAAGCAGTGGGAGGAGCAAATCAAAGCATCACTCTTAGAAAAAGAGGTGTTATTAAAAGAAATTTACCATCGTGTCAAAAATAATTTACAAGTTATTTCTAGTCTGTTAAGCTTGCAATCTGCTTATATCAAAGATAAAGACGATTTGGTAATATTCAAACAAAGCCAACAACGGATTGCATCAATGGCTCTAGTTCACGAAAAATTGTATCAGTCTCAAGACTTAGCAAAAATTGATTTTGGTGAATATATCCGAGATTTGGTAGCCAGTTTATTTAGTGCATACGAAGCCGATGAAGATGCGATCGCTCTGACAATAAATATCGATGAGCAACTGTTTTTAGGCTTAGATACAGCAATTCCTTGTAGCTTAATTATCCATGAGCTTGTATCCAATTCATTGAAATATGCATTTACAAAAGATATAAATGGTACGATTTATATCGGAATTCAAAAAAATCAGGATCATCAGGTTACAGTGGTAGTTAGTGATAATGGAATTGGTTTACCATCAAATTTTAATTTCAAAAATATGGCATCTTTAGGTTGGCAGTTAGTAGATGCCTTAACCAATCAACTTGGAGGAAATCTCCATATAAAAGGTACTAGTGGAGTAGAATGCCATATGGTATTTACATTAAGTTAAATATAAAATAACTACAAGATGGCAAACGCAAAAATTTTAGTTGTGGAAGATGAAGCTATTGTTGCTAAAGATTTACAGTATCGACTTACCAAATTCGGTTATACAGTTCCTGCTATCGCTTCTTCAGGAGAAGAAGCAATCGATAAAGCAGTAGAAATATCCCCTGATTTAGTACTAATGGATATTAGGCTAAAAGGATCAATGGACGGGATAGAAGCTGCCCAAGAAATTTATAAGCGTTTGGATATCCCAGTAATTTATTTGACTGCTTATGCAGATGAAAATACATTGGAACGAGCTAAGATAACTGAGCCGTTTGCCTACCTAATCAAACCTTTTAAAGAAAGAGAACTACAAACAAATATTGAAATAACTTTGACTAAACATGGTTTAGAAAGGCAATTAAAAGTAAATAAAAAATGGTTGGATGCCCTTTTAAGAAGTATTAGCGATGGTGTGATTGCTAGTGATATGCAAGAATTGATAACTTTTATGAATCCTGTTGCTGAAAATCTCACCGGATGGAAACAGCAAGAAGCTTGTGGCAGAAATTCATCAGAAATATTCAATATTGCTAATGCAGAAACTCATAACTCTATTGAAAGCCCGATCGTAAAAGTCCTTCAAGATGGGATTATCGTCAGTCTTCCAGCAGAAACTATTCTAATTACTAAACAAGGTGGAGAAATACCAATTGATGATAGTGCCGCACCAATTAAGGATGATCAAGATAAGATTACAGGCGCTGTGTTAGTTTTTCGAGATATAACTGAGCAAAAACGAGCTATTGAGGCGCGCCAAAAACAAAGTGAGCAAGAGCAACTTGTAGTGCAATGGCAGGAGATAAATCAACTTAAAAATGACTTTTTGAATTTAGTTTCCCATGAACTGCGATCGCCTCTGAGTAATATAAAGTTAATGATTCAAATGATACAATTATCTCCTGGTACTGAGGAAGCTCAACGCTATCTAGAACTGATGGAAGGTGAGTGCGATCGCGAGCTAGAATTAATTAACGATCTACTAGACTTACAACGGCTGGAAAGCTCATCTTATCCAGTTATTGCACCTGATGCGTTGCTCTTACAACAGTGGTTACCTTGGGTTATTGAGCCATTTCAAATCCGTGTTCAAAAACATCAGCAAACTCTACAGTTGAATCTCCCTTCAAATCTTCCGCCGTTGTTCTCAGATGGTATTAGCTTGGAACGAATCTTAGTAGAATTGCTCAATAATGCCTGTAAATACACACCTGCGGGTGGTGAAATTGCCCTAAGCGTACGTTACAATTCCTCGGAAGCGCCCGCAAAAACTATTATTATTACCAGTAATTCAGCAGAAATTCCGGTAACAGAGCTACCACGGATATTTGATAAATTTTATCGCCTCCCCAATGCAGATATCTGGAATCAAGGTGGTTCGGGATTAGGTTTATCTATAGTAGAGAAATTAGTCAAACAACTGCAAGGAAGCATTCAAGTAGAAAGCGGTAACGGCTGGACGACATTTACTGTCATACTAACTGATTTATAGCTTTGAAGTTCTATGAAAACTTTATGGATTTTCTGTTATAGATAGGTTGCTAAAAGCTTACATCTATCTAGACTATCTTACAGGCAATTTATTTGCCATAAATATTTTTGTAAATGATATGAGATAATTAATCAAAATTATTAAATTCAAAAAAAATGTCATCAATTATATCTTCCATGCCTCAAGGTTTTAGTGCATTTATTACTAATTTGGGAATACGAGATAAAACTGATGATTTTGTATTTATTAAATCATCAGTTCCTTGTGTTGCTGATGGAGTCTTTACTCAAAGTCTTTTTGCCGGGCCAAGTGTTACTATTAGTCGCAATAACTTAAAAGATTCACAAGCACAAGCAATTGTCGTTATATCTAAAAATGCAAATGTAGCTAATGGTTCTGTTGGCATCGCTGATGCTCAAGAGGTTCTGCAATTAGTTGCAGCTGAAACTGGAATTGCTGCACATAACATTGTCATAGCTTCTACAGGTGTAATTGGCAGACGTTACCCGATTGAAAAAATCCGGGCGGGTTTATTAGGATTGGGGAAGAACTTGACTGATGCTGATTTTCATGCAGCAGCCCGTGGAATTATGACCACCGATACAGTGCCGAAATTAGCTACACGGCAAATAGGCAATACCAAGCTGGTAGGAATTGCTAAA
Organism: Nostoc sp. FACHB-888; assembly: GCF_014696655.1. Taxonomy (NCBI): domain Bacteria; kingdom Bacillati; phylum Cyanobacteriota; class Cyanophyceae; order Nostocales; family Nostocaceae; genus Nostoc; species Nostoc sp. FACHB-888. Next base: position 5,713 of record NZ_JACJQM010000034.1, read on the forward strand.
GGTGTTGGCATGATTGAGCCTAATATGGCTACCCTTTTAACTTTCTTTTTTACTGACGCTGCAATTTCTCCAAATAGCCTTCGTGCTATTTTTCGCTCTACTATAGATAAAACCTTTAACTGCTTGAGCGTAGACACTGACACTTCTACCAGTGACTCCGCCGTGATTCTAGCTAATGGAATAGCTGGTGAAGTTTCAGAAGCAGATTTTGCCAGCGCATTGCAAGAAGTTGCACAAGAATTGGTGCTAAAAATTGCCAGAGATGCAGAAGGTGCTACCAAAATTATTCAGGTGACTGTAGATTCAGCGATTAATTATGCACAAGCTAAAACAGTAGCTAAAGCAATTGTGAATTCACCATTAGTAAAAACCGCCGTTTATGGAGCAGATCCAAATTGGGGACGAGTTGCTATGGCTATAGGTAAATGTGAAAATGAACAGCAAATAAATCCAGAACAAGTTGTTATTAGCTTTGATAATGTAAAAGTTTATCCTAATAGCTTAACTAATGAAAATCTGGAACAGTTGCGACAAATTATGTCCAAAGATCAAGTAAATATCCACGTTAGTCTCAATATTGGTGAAGCCTCTGCAACTGTATGGGGTTGCGATCTTTCAGAGGGTTATATAGAAATTAATGGCAAATACTCAACTTGATTAACAAGAAGAGATACCTCATCAAAACCCCACCCCGCCAGCAGTTTTGTAGCGTGTGTTATGCCGTAGGCTAACGCACCATCCCTAATTTTCGATGCCTTTTTATAAGGCATCGGGAAAACCTACTCTTTTTAAACATGGGATGAGAGACACCCCGATGCCGTTGACAGTTAACCGAGTGGGATGAGCTTAACTACAGATGGATAAGTGGCGCAAGTACATTAAGAGTTAACTGCTTTGTCAAAAAAGTTGATCCAAGTAGTTGTTGTGTATTATATTGTGCTACATTGATGATGAGTTAAATTAAAAAGACTTCCTAGCTAGTACAGCACTGTGAAACTAAAATTACCATTTGTACGTAATTAGTTGATATTACGAGAAAATTTTTTAAAATCTCCTACTTAACACAAAATAACTCGATTAACGCTGCACAACTGACAAATATGGATTTTGACTATTTTAGAAGTAATGAAGGCAATCCTACAAATAATGCCCGGCAAAGCTTGCTTGCTAGCGGTTGGCGACCGTTTAACCGAGAATTAGATTGGGGGTTTTTGTGGCAACTGTTGTATAGTGACTCCCGCGAATTAACTCAAAAAAGTTTGAATTTAGCAAGTAATGTTGCTGATGTTTTGGGACGAAATAATTATGCTTGGTGGGCTAATTTATTAAATGTTGTATCTGATAATACGCGTTACGAAGTTGAAAAGTTTTGGAATTACATCACGCCAGATCCTCAATCACCGGATCATCGCTACAAAGATGTTTTAAGTACGGAAACACCCATTGTTCAATTTGTTAGCCGTAGTAGTATCCCCATTGACTATGTTCTTAACCGACTGCAAGAAATTACTGTATTACGAGTTTTACGTGTGTTGGGTAATCCCGATATTATTACCCAGTATTACTCAGAAAGAGATTTTTATTTCCCTATAGATAAATTTGTTAACTGGGAACGTTTAGATGTTATCAATACTGTTTATGCTTACTGGTCGAAGAATGACGTTTGGTTGCAAATTGATCCCTACGATCGCGGGCGACGACAATATACTATAATGGCGAAAAATCTCGCGCCGCTAATTAACAAAGCGACTTACGACTTAGCAGTTATGCTGAGTGGATATCAAAGTCGTGTAGGCAAGGTTCATAGTCAATTTCCCATTCGCACATTTCCGGCAGATATTCAAAGTTTTACTGATTCTGTACAACAAGCGATTCTTAATCAAAACCAGTTAGCGGTTGTTGTACATGGACAACCAGGTACTGGTAAAACGGTCTGGACACAGGCCGTAGCAAAAGAAATTCTTGTACCTTTAGGGTATGTAATTTTTATTTTAGATCATGATGCGATCGCTAACTTTGTCCCACCGACTTATATAGAGCGTATCTGTATCGTTATTAACGAAGCTGATAATCTAGCGCAAAATCGTGCTTCCGAGGTAGCTCAATACAATAACAAAACCGAACACATCCTGAGTTTACTGGATGGCACTTTGTATCAAAGTGTAATTGATGAGTCTGGGATTCAAATGCAGCAACGATTAGTTGTCTTGATGACTTGCAACACTACTGAAAGATTAGATCCAGCCATGTTACGTAAGGGCAGGGTGGATTTAATGTATGAATTTACGCAGCTATTTATTTGAATTAGGTAACTCCTTACACTCTGAAGCTAAGGGATAAACCAATTCGCAATTCGCAATTACGTTTTATCACAGCGTTTTAACCCCGTGACAAAACTTTTCGCCTTCAAAGGCGTTAGCGTAGCGGGACGAAGTTCGGTTTTAGACCCGATTGTTTTGATAATGGGGATATAAACACTCTTGACTTGACCGTTGTTGACTGTTAACTGTTGACAGTTAATGGTTATCAGTCATCAGTCATCGGTCATCAGTTTTCACGTAAATGTTCAAGTTAAATGCGTAACAGCTTATCAGCAATTTTGCCAAAATTTTACCTGTTTTTGCGATACAAGTTGATGCTCTTTGCGCCAAGCTTGGGGAGGTAAACCGTGATGTTGGCGAAACTGGCGAGAGAAATGGGACACATCCTGATAGCCCAATGCTTTCGCTATCTTCTCGACTGTCTGATCATCATTTTGGAGTAGAAAACGAGCGCCCGCCATCCGGCGTTTGACAATCCAGCAGTTTACAGTCTCTCCTGTCTGCTTTGCTACTCGGTTAGTTAAGTAAGCAGGTGAGTAACCAACAGCAACAGCCACATCACACAAAGTAATTCCTTGATGATAATGGGCTTCGATAAAGTCGAAAACTTCTTTTAATTGGGGAATGTAGGGAAAGATTGATTTAGGAGGGATCATGATTTCTGTATCAGGGGCTTCTCTAGCAGAGGCTTCTCTAGCAGAGGCTTCTGTACCAGAGGCTCTGCCAACACTAACGCTAACACCTCCAGCGATCGCTGTAGTATGATCTGCAAATACTGATTTTGGAGCTTTTTCAGATTTCATAGCCCACCAGTATTGGAGTGTAGCTTGCTTTTGCAAGCGAATAGCGATCGCTCTGAGCAATTCGTCTAGTGTAGAGGGTTTGGTAAGATAGTCGTCTGCTCCCAATTCCATAGCTTTGCGAACATCTGCTTTGGTACTACTGCCAGTCAGAAAAATGAAAGGAATAATTCCTGTAACGGGATCTTGGCGTAGTGTAGTTAAAACGTTATAACCATCCATATCTGGCATCGTGATATCGCAAATCACTAAGTCGGGTATATGCTCTTGTGCTTGTTGGATACCAGCAACACCGCTGTTAGCACCTATCGTATCAAAACCTTTAGCCTCAAGACCTTTTAAGTAAAGATTGCGGGTAACGTTATCATCTTCAATAACGAGAATTTTTTTTGGCGATTCGTACATAATTTTGTATTACCATAACTTTTTACAGAAGCTGCTTACTATACTCTTTGGTGAGTATGTAAATAGGCATGAGATAAATGACTTCGTTCCGAGAGTTATGATTGTTAATTAGTACTTAACAACTATCTTAATTTCAACACTCATAACTCGGAACTATTAAACTCTGATTTGCTTAATGGCAACATTACGGTAAATGTAGTGCCTGCACCAACTTGACTTTCTACAGAAACTTGACCGTGATGTAAATCTACAAGGGTTTTGAGAATTGATAGTCCTAATCCAGTACCAGGTATACTATCAATATTACTACCACGGTAAAATGGCTCAAATATTCGTTGTTGATCTGCAACTGAAATACCGATCCCCTTATCTTTTACCTGAAAAATTACTTTCTCATTTTTGCAAGAAAGTTTAAAATCAATTGCAATATTTGAGGGAGAATACTTGATTGCATTGTCGAGCAAATTATTTAAAATCGGCTCTAAAAGTTTTTTATCAATGCAGGCTGTTAAAGAGTTATCTTGACTCACAAAATTAATCGGAATTTGGCTAACACTCATCTGCATTTGTGTAACTATATCATTACAGAATTCAACTAACTCAAGCGGTTTTGGTTCACAGTTTATTTTTGCTGCTTCTGCTTTAGAGAAGAACAAAATATCATCCAACATCTGGCTGAGTTGTTCGGTGGCTTTTTGAATGTGATCCAGTAGCGGTTGTATTTTCTTTTGTGTACGTTTGTCTACTTCTTCCTTTAGTAAACTATTAGAAAACGAAACAATATTCAGTGGTGTCCGGAATTGATGGCAAACCATAGAAAGAAAACGCGCTCTAAGTTCGCTAAGTTGTTTTGCTTGTTCTAAAGCTTGGTTAAGACCTAATTCTGCATATTTGTAATCGGTAATATCTATGCCTGCAACCATTTCTACTGGTTTTCCACCAAAATCCAGCCCTCCATCCAGCATTACAACCGCACAAGCTAGCCAGCGCTCTGTGCCGTTTTTTGTCAGAATACTCATCTCCTGATATTCAAAGTTAGCTGCTTCACCCTGCTTACGTATCTGTCTGCGTTTTTTGCTTTTAATCAGTCGGCGAATATCAAAGCCTGTTAGTAGTTCCTCTTTTGTGTAGCCAGTGAGTTGCTCTACTGCTGGATTTATATAGCAAAGCCGCGCACCTTGAATCAAAAAAGTGCTGGTATCTGTCGTTTCGGCTAAAGTCCGAAATCTAACTGCGTTCAGCCGTAATGCTTCTTCAGTCCGTTTCGATTCAGTAATGTCCCAAATGCTCCATACTCTACCAATAATTGTCCCTTCTAATAAGTGGGGCTTAGAGTAATGTGCAAAAACTCTCCCATCTTTCAACTCTAGAATGTCGTAGCTCTCGAAATCAGATTGGCTAGATACTTCCCAAATCAACCGACTAAAAGCTTGTGGATCTTTAAGTTGGTTCTCAAAAAAAGCTTTACATCGAGGACATTTTTTAGATAGTATTAGAGACTCCGGTATCTGCCACATATCCACAAATTTCTGATTCAAGCTCAGAATATCTCCCTCGAAGTTAACTGCAACAATACCAATTGCAGTAGATTCGAGAGTAGAACGAAGTAAAGAAAGAGATGTTTCAAGTTCTACTTCTTTTGCCTTGAGTTGATAAAATTCCTGTTGCAAATTGTCTTTGGCATCCCTTAATTCATCTGTCCACTTTTGCACGCTCAGTTCTACTATTTCATCACTTATCTCACGAGCAAAAGCACAGCCAAATTCCATATTTTGTTGTTTTACATGGCTAATGGATATTTCTGCTAGAAATATCCGACCTCCTTTTGCCCGATAGCGAGATTTAAAGGTAAGGGAACTCTGTAAGCTAATATCTGACCAATTGTGTAGAGAAAAATCTACGTCTATATCATGCAGCCTCATGGAAAGTAATTCCTCACGGGAATACTCAGTCATCCGACAAGTGGCATCGTTGACGTAGAGAAACTGTGCGTTTTCTCCTAAACAGAAAGCAGCATCTACAGAGTGATTTATTAGGAAGTGAGCAAACTTCATCTCTACTTCTGGTTGTAGTACCGATTGATTCTTTGATCTAGCCAATGTATAGTCGCCAGAATTCATATTCCTACTTCCTCCTGGTAATCAATCAGTACCATAGCCATTAACGAGTTAATAGTCATAACTTACTAAAATCTTTAGGACACCGTTAGGCTATTAAAAAATTAAGATTAGTTAGTAAATTAAAAAATATTACTAATCAGGTTTACAAAACTTATCATACCAATAAACAGTGAATTATTAAACTAAATTCTCCTAAAAAAAACCTAAAGTATTCAAAATTTATTACTTATCTAAACAGTTTTTTATAGCTACACAAACCTTAGACCAATCAAATCTAGATTAGTCGATAAATCTTATTAGGTAAGAGTTCAAAACTCTTAATATATAAAGTAGAAAAGATATTTTACATTTAAACTAGACCTGCACCAAAGCTAATGGTTCACCAACCTAAAATTGCTGGGTTTTGAGAGAGGAAAGGTTAAAGTATACGAATTTTTATCCTTCAACCTTTCCCCAACTAAAGACTTTAGCGAACTACTGGTGTAGAGTCGTTTCATTGTCAGCATAAATCAATTTGCGGTGCTGGGCTTGGCTTAAATGAACAAATTTTCTTCCTCAATTTATTTTCTTAAATTATCTTAACCTACTCTCTCAGGAATTTAACTATAGAAGAATATGATTGGTCATCCGTCCTCAGAAATACATTTGTATTAGAGATATCACGGTTATTTTACGTGTATTTTGTAATTTTTTGTTATATAGAGAACATTTATTTTGATAGGATACGGTAATCGTGCTATATTTCACATCAAAATCTAATAAATTTTATCAAGCAGTACAAATATTTAGTTTTTAGCAATCTCTCAAAAGAAAGATAAAAGTTAAGTTATGATGTCTTTAGCGTTACAAGTTAACTTCTTCAAAGTAAGGCTGAAAGACTTATAGGGCTTACCTTACAAAAGATCACCCCCCCGAAAAAGAGGAGTTTGAAGGTTCTCCCGGTTGTAGCAAGTGGCGTAGGTTAGGGGGAATCTAGAAACAAAAGAATTGACAACTAGATCAAAAGATTGTCTATTATAAATTTGGTAATGTGTCTTAGCGGCGATCCCGGTATATCAATGTTTCAAAATGTCTAAGTTAAAAATGTCGCAATCACGATAAAAGCGAAAGAATTAATACCCTCATCAAAAGATTTTTCATTGCAAATAGGTTTTGTTTGTAGTAGACATCACAAAACAAGCACCTCTGCAAGCGTCTCATTAATTAGGTCGGCGTTATTAAACTTAACTATATTAAGTTTCGTAAAGTTTATGAGAAAGCCTTGAATTAAGCTTATTAGCTCGTTTGCATAGCTTTTATATGGTTTAGTTTTTCCCTAACGGCCTACTTAAGCACTGTAGTCATATAGTAGAAGCGAAAGATTTGACACCCCCATCAAAGGATTTTTGATTGCACAACAGTCTTTATCTCTTCTATTCTGGTCACAAGAAGCACAGTATTGATTGCTGTATGCTTCTGGTAAAAATTTTTTGTTACTGCGCTCACAAGCATCAATCAGCAGTAATCAACTGTTTCTACGAATGACCAAGCTCTGTCATAGTCGTTAAAAACAACAGGGTTGTTTGTATAAAATATTTTAGCGCTGTGATCGTAAATTAAAGAGCTTTTGTTTAACTTTATGTAATTACGTGAAACTAATGAGTCAAAACTATACTGGTTCACACTCTCCTCTAGTCACCACTGAGCCATACAAAGAATTTCCAGCAAACAGATATGTAGAGTCTGTATCTGACGCTTCGCATGAGCTTGATGAATTGCAGAAGAATGCGGAAATTGAGCCTTTTTTAAATGATGAAACGCCTCCAGCCCTCTCAGTTGCCGATGCGATCGCTCAGATGTTGGTAAATTTGGGAGTAAGCAACGCTTTTGGTGTTGCTGGTGGTGCGATGGCAAGCCTTTGGGGTGCGCTGTCCAATAGCACTATTAATGTATTGAACTTCCGCCATGAATCAGGAGCAGCATTTGCAGCCACCGAAGCATACTTTGCTAATAATCGCCCCACTGTAGTTTTTACCACAGCAGGGCCGGGGATCACCAATGCCCTCACCGGATTATTCGCGGCTCGTGGTGAAGGTGCAAAAGTAATTTTGCTCTCAGCTTGCACCTCAGCACCGCAGCGTGGACGCTGGGCAATTCAAGAAACCAGCACTTACACATTGCCAAGTGGAGGAATTTTTACCTCAGGAGCGCTATTTAACTATGCAATCACGATTGAATCTGCGGCTCAACTACCGCAGATTTTTCGCAAACTTGCTTTGGCTATGGCGCAACCAGGCGGATTTGTCGCTCATTTGAGTGTTCCCACGGCTGTGCAAACAAGTCTAGTTGAGAATATAGCTTTACCTCAACTAGATGTTTCTCCGTTCCCGATGACTGCTTCAAAAGAAGCGATCGCTAAATCTGTAGAGTTATTATCATCTGGCCCCTTTGCCATCTGGGTTGGTTTCGGTGCGCGTGACGCAGCAGAGGAAATCCTTGAACTCGCTGAAAGAACGGGAGCAGCCGTCATGTGTTCACCCCGTGGTAAAGGTATCTTCCCCGAAGATCATCCCCAGTTTGTGGGTGTTACAGGTTTAGGCGGTCATGCTTCCGTCTTAACTTATATGGAACAACAACCTCCACTACGCACACTCGTATTAGGAACCCGCCTTGGTGAACCGACTTCCTTCTGGAGTTCGGCACTAGTTCCAAAAGAAGGTTTTGTGCATGTAGATATTGATCCCGAAGTTCCAGGTGTAGCCTATCCACACGTTGAAACTTTCGGAGTTCGGTCTGATATCAAAGCTTTTGTGGAAGAGTTGTTGCAGCAATTACCGGATGCTGCTGATTCCACGACTTTGTCGCTACCTCGTCCAGAACAAAAAGCAATTGAACCTGCTCCAGAGGTAGATTATCCAGTGCGCCCAGAAGTATTGATGGCAGCTATTCAAAAAATAATTGTTGAAGATAGCGATGCCGTAGTCATGGCGGAGTGTGGTAACTCCTTTACTTGGTCAACTCATCTACTCCAATTTTCCGAAGCCAATCGTTACCGAGTCAGCACCGGAGTCGGCGCCATGGGTCACGCCGTTACAGGAGTGTTGGGTGCAGCAGTGGCGAACAATGGCAAAGCTGTAGGGATTGTAGGCGATGGCGCAATGCTGATGAATAACGAAATCAGCACTGCCGTGAAATACAAAATTCCTGCGATTTGGATTGTCCTCAACGATGCGCGTTACAACATGTGCCATCAAGGCATGAAAATCTTGGGATTAAAGGGCGCAGATGCAACGCTTCCACCAACAAACTTTGCCATGATTGCTCGTGGTATGGGAGCAGAAGCGATCGTAGTCGTCAGAGAGTCAGATATTGAAGCCGCATTAGAACAAGCGATGGCATCAACTGTTCCCTTTCTGATTGATGTAGTGATTGACGCTGATCGACCAGCACCTTCTGGGGCACGTAATAAAAGTTTGGCAGCACAAGGAGTTAAATCAAGTGCAGCTAAAAATGGAGCAAAGCAAGTTTCATTTCCAATGGTTTAATTCTAAAACCTGACAATTTCCTTCAATATAGACACTGAAACATCTCAACAAGACGGACTTTACAATCCAGTTTTGATTCGTCTATTGAGTAAAAGACAAAGGATGAATTTAGAAGCAGCAAAAACTTTATTGTAGCCAAAAAACTACACCTAATCAACTGGAATTTAAAGTTTTTGATTTTTAAACCCTAAGTCTTTTCCTAACTTCATCCAATCTTAATGTTTGAAAAGGTTTTTGTGTCTATATCTTTACATTTTGTAATGTTAATTACTTTCTCTAACCAATTCCAAACAATATCGAGAGGTGAAAATGCTGCTATTTGAAACTGTTAGAGAAATGGGCCACGAACAAGTGCTTTTTTGTCATGGTAAAAATCCCGAAATTAAGGCGATTATTGCTATCCATGACACAACTTTAGGCCCAGCTATGGGAGCTACAAGAATTTTACCTTATGTCAACGAAGAAGCTGCTTTAAAAGACGCACTTCGTCTTAGTCGTGGTATGACATATAAAGCTGCCTGTGCCAACATCCCGGCTGGTGGTGGAAAAGCAGTCATTATCGGTAATCCTGAAAATAAAACAGATGAGCTGTTAAGAGCCTACGGACGTTTTGTTGACAGTTTGAATGGGCGTTTTATTACCGGACAAGATGTCAATATTACTCCTGATGATGTGCGGACAATCAGTCAAGAAACTAAATATGTAGTTGGGGTATCAGAAAAATCTGGTGGACCTGCTCCCATAACATCACTAGGAGTTTTTCTAGGGATAAAAGCTGCTGTGGAGTCTCGTTGGCAAAGTCAAAGACTTGATGGCATGAAAGTTGCAGTTCAAGGTTTAGGAAATGTAGGTAAAAACCTTTGTCAGCACTTACATGAGCATGATATCAAGCTTTTTGTTAGCGATGTAGATCCAGCCAAAACGGAAGAGGCAAAACGGCTTTTTGGCGCAACTATTGTAGAACCAACTGAAATTTACTCTCTTGATGTAGATGTCTTTGCTCCTTGCGCTCTAGGAGGAATTCTTAATAGTCATACAATTCCTTTCCTAAAAGCTTCCATTATTGCTGGTGCAGCTAACAATCAGTTGGAGAATGAGCAACTACATAGTCAAATGCTTGCCAAAAAAGGGATTCTTTACAGCCCTGATTATGTAATTAATGCTGGAGGGCTAATCAATGTTTACAACGAAATGATTGGCTATGACGAAGAAAAGGCTTTCAAGCAAGTGCATAACATTTATGACACACTTCTAGCAATTTTTAATATTTCTAAAGAGCAGGAAATTACTACCAACGATGCTGCTAAACGATTAGCAGAAGACCGCATTCAGAACGGTAAACGAAAGAAGACTCAGGCGGTCGCAGCTTAATTATTATTATCTTAAGGAGTGATAAGTGGAAAAAAATACATTTGCAACATCAGCTTACATTGCTACTTCACCAGAGAGCGCCTTTGAGTACCTTTGCAGTTTAAAAAACTTAGACGAATGGACTCTTTATAGCCGGATGAAAGAGCAAGTTGACGAAGATACCTGGATCGGAACTGCATCTGGTTATCACAAAAATCTCTATTATCATGTTAAAAAATTAGAAAATCCGCTTTTCTACGGAATTGAGTGGCATTGTGGATTAGAGTATCAAAAATATTATCAGGTTTACCCTGTTTTGTTATTTCCCACTGATTATATTGAGCCGGGAACCGATGAAAAAGGTGTATACTTCCATTGGTTGAGCTTTGTCGATCCAAAACGACAAACTCAGATGATTATGCAGGGAATTCACACGGTACATACTTCCGAGTGTCGTTCTCTAAAAGGTAATTTGGAACGCAAGGCTGGTCTGACCTCAGCAGCCAAAGGAAGCCACTTTATCGATACAGATACTATCTATGTTGATGCCCCAATTGAAATGGGCATTGAATACCTACAAAACCTACAAAACATAGATGAGTGGGCACATTTACTACGCCCAAATGGTGACATTACTTCTGATTCAGGTGAATTCAAAGATGAATATGACCAGAAAGTAAAAGTTTCCGTGCGGGTTCATAGTCTGAGCAAATACTACTTGCTTGAACAAGAACACTTTTATCCAGATTACGAATATTATCAGCGTTCTGTAGCGTTACTGATCCCAACCGCTTATGCTTTCGCTGATCCGGAAGCTTCTGGTTTTATCCTGCATCGGATCACATTCTGGAAAACAGATGGAACTGTTACTCACGGCAAACTTCAAATTGAAGACTTTGGCGCTGAGAGCATGAACATCAAACGTTTACTAGAAGCCAAAGCTGGCAACCTCCAATCATTTGACCGAGGAATGAGCTATCTACCAAAAACTCCAGAATCACTAGTTAATAGTCATTAGTCATTGGTCATTGGTCATTCGTCAACTAACAAATGACAAATGACAAAGGACAAAATATGAAACTGAAACAACTTACCATTACTATCCTCACTTTTTGTGTTGCCAGTTTTTCTGGAATCAAAGCTGCCTCAGCTGCATCCTTTTCGGTAATCGCCGACGGTTTATATAATGCCGGAGGTTTGAGCTTTAGCCCTGATGGTGATCTCTATGTTACAGAGGCGGGAATAGGGGGGAGTGGGGCTTGTGTTCCACCAGCAAGCGGTCAAGGCGATTCTTTATGCTATGGCACAAGTGGTGCAGTTACCAAAATTGAGAATGGTAAGACCGAGCGCATACTTACAGGACTTCCTTCCTTAGCATTACCAGATGGTACTGGAGCCGCCGGGCCCCGTGACATCAAATTTGATGCTACAGGTAAACCTTATGTTCTGATTGGGTATGGGGCTAATCCAGTCTTTCGCGATCGCAATTTAGGTTACACTGACCTCGGTAAAATCATCGCTCCCGATTTTAAAACCAATTCCTGGGCGAGTATTGCCGATTTAGCTAACTATGAACTCGCCAACAATCCCGATAGTGGTGATGTCGGTAGCAATCCCTTGGGTTTTGCAATAGATGGCAATAAGTTAGTTGCAGTTGATGCAGGTGCAAACAACTTACTCAGTGTTAACGCTGATGGTAGTAATTTGCAGGCGATAGTTGCGTTTCCCCAAGATATCTTGACTAATCCAGTTTTTCCACCCTCCGGAACTCCATCTAATGAACCGGCACAGGTGCCATCTCAAGGTGAAGAGGTGCAATCGCAGTTTGCGAGTCAACCAGTACCCTCAAGTGTGACTAAAGGCCCTGATGGCGCTTATTACATCAGCCAATTTACAGGTTTTCCCTTCCCTGAAGGTGGAGCAAAAATCTATAAAGTCGGTGCTGATGGTAAGCCAACAGTATATGCCGATGGTTTTACCCAACTCACAGACTTGGAATTTGATACTGAGGGCAATTTGTATGCTTTGCAGTACGCTAATCAGTCAGCTTGGAAGGGTGATTTTGATGGTTCTGTCATCAAAATAGCTGCCGATGGGACACGCACAACTCTTCTGAGTGGGAATGGATTAGAGTCACCTAGCGCCTTGACTATTGGTGCTGATGGTGCAGTATACGTCACAAACCGAGGCGATCGCCCTGGACTTGGACAAGTTCTCAGAATTGAAAATGTCAAATCTGTCCCTGAACCAAGTTCTGCTTTAGGCATATTAGCGATCAGTGCCTTTGGCGTTGGTTGGTTGCACAAAAGGAGAGCCACGAAACCTCCCATAAATGGAGCCGTGGTCCTCAAGTAAAGAGTTTCAAACCAATCCTGCGTTCTTCAAAGACTGGGATTCGTTGTCTTTAAAACCATAAAAGTTTCCACTTATTTAACTCTCAATCTCCAAAGGTATGAAACTCAAGTCATTTGCTCTTACATCTCTTACATTTTGTTTTGCTGCTATTTGTGGAACGCCATCTGTACAAGCTGCAACACTAACGACAATTGTCGATGGAATCAGTAATGCAAGGGCTAATAGCTTTGGCCCTGATGGAAGTCTATACGTAGCAGAGCCAGGTATAGGAGGAAATGGGAATTGCCAGCCATCTCCAAGTGCAATATTTCAGCCTCTTTGTGCAGGCAATAGTGGTTCACTCGTTAAAGTCTCACCAGACGGTACCAAAACGCGTTTACTCACTAACTTTCAGTCTGTCGCAGAACAACCCTCCGGCAACCAAGGAGCTGGTATTCAAGACCTGCAATTCGACTCTTTGGGAAATGCTTATCTTTTAACTGGGTTTGCTGGATATCCTGGAAACCGCGATAAAGAAACACTTGAACTTGGTTCTAAATACCCTCTCCCAGAAACGCAACTTAAAGTTTTTCCGCCATCCGCACCCGATAAAGTTTTGAATGCCCCGAATTTAGCACAACTATACAAAGTTGACCTGAATACTGGCTCTCTCAACAGTATTTTCGACTTTGGCAAGTATGAAATTACCAACAATCCAGATGGTCAAGATGTAGTTACCAATCCCTACGATCTGACTATCGGTGGCGATACTGCTTATGTCGTTGATGGAGGTGGAAACGCTGCTTACAAAATTAAACTTGATGGCAGTGACTCTGAAGCGATCGCAATTCCTAAGAAAATCCTTAGCGCCTCAGTATTGCCATCTGCACCACCAGGGCAAGAGTTACCTCCAGACCTAGTAGAATTACTTCCAGGGCTAGTAGAACAAGTTCCTGGAGGAAAAATAGCGCTTCAATCAGTACCAACAGGTGGCGCAATTGGCCCCGATGGAGCTTTCTACGTTGGTGAATATACAGGCTTTCCATATCCAGAAAATGAATCGCGGATCTTCCGCATCGGCGAGGATGGCAACCCAGAGGTTTTTCTAGATGGGTTTACGCACATCACCGACCTAACTTTTGATGAGAATGGCAATTTGCTGGTCTTACAGTTCAGTGACGAGTCCCAGTTAAACGGTGACATCACAAATCTACCTGGTTCTCTTATCCAAGTTGCTCCTGATGGCACTCGCACAACACTCGTTGCAGCAGGTGAAGGATTAGATTCAGCTGATGGAATAGATATTGGCCCTGACGGCAAGATTTATATTACCAACCGTGGTGTCGGCCCAGAAAACGGGCAGGTTGTTCGGGTGGATGGTATCGTTACAGAAAAAGTCCCCGAACCTACTTCAATACTTGGCTTACTAGCACTTGCTAGTGTAGGCGCAACTAGTGCGATCGCCAAGCGCAAACGCCCAAACAAATTGGGTGAAGAGTTACTACCCAAAGCAGAGATAGTCTAATTCCTCATTACCTGGTGTCAGGTAATAGTTAGAGAATAGGCTGCTGCCTCACACAGAAAGTTGCATTTCAAACAGGAGGCAGCAGCCCGAATATTAGGGTTCCCGAACTAGAACTGGGAACGAATATTAGTCTAGGAAAGAGTATACACTCATACAACCAGGACTTCAAACTTATGGGATTAGTCAAAAATTTCTCAATCAGCATTCTCGGTACTGGATTCATGGTGTTGGCAACAGCAGCCCAAGCCAATGCTGTAACATTAACTTACGACAGAAGTATAGGTAGTCCTGGCTTCGGCCCAGGAGAACTGTTTGTTCCCCAAGGCATAGCGGTGGATAGCCAAGGGAATACCCTCATAGCTAACGGACGCGGTGTTAACCCGGCGGATGGTACTTCTAACTACGACATCGGTCACAAAATTGAAATATTTAATCCTAGCGGTCAGTATATTGGAGCAATTGGCTCCGGCGGCACAGGACCTGGGCAGTTTGACGAGCCAACAACTGTAGACTTTAATCCCGTAACAGGGGATTTGTATGCAGGTGATGTTCGCAACAACCGCATCAATCAATTCGATTCTCAGGGTAACTTTATTAGATCCTTTGCAAATGGAGCATTTACCCCTCTGGTAGAGGATAGATTGTTCTTTGGACCATCTGGTGTGACATTTGACAAGGATGGCAACTTCTACGTAGGTGATTTTAACGGCGAAAGGATTCTTAAATATACATCAGACGGACAGCAACTTGGTGTCATTGGTGGTACCAGAGGCACTGCACCTGGGGAATTCCAAGGTGTAGCAGGTGTAAGAATTTCCCCAGTTAGTGGAAATATCTTTGTAGCTGACCAGTATAACAACCGCGTTCAAGTACTCGATCCAAATGGTAGCCCTCTGTTGGCATTTGGTTCAGCAGGTAGCGAACCTGGACAGTTTCTTCAGCCAATTGGCATCGAAGTGGACGAAGAAGAGAATATTTATGTAGCTGATTCTATCAACAGCCGCGTTCAGGTGTTTGATAAAAACGGTAACTTCTTGACTTCCTTCGGTGAAAATGCCCGTGATGCATCAGGTAACCCTGTACCGCCTCCAGCATTCACTGGCCCTCCTTTTGGCAACCCCCTCGACCTCACTCCCGGCAGATTTAACTGGACGGGTGGCACAACCCTCAAAGATGACAAGCTTTATGTGGGCGATTTCTTCCAAGGTCGCGTCCAAGTGCTAAATGTAGAAGGCAGAAAGCAAGTACCGGAGCCAAGTTCAGCACTGAGTTTAGCATTGCTTGGATTTGGGGCTGCTACCGTCACATTGCGAAAACGTGGACAAAAAAAGCCAGTCTTCAGTTTAGAGAAGTAATTGCAAAAACAGTGTTGAGTTCTCATGCTTGATTAACAGTTTCGTAGGGTGCATTAGCCAAGGGCACAACGTACCATCTCAAGAATTTTGGTGCGTTACGGTTCGCTTTAACATCCCCTACGAAACTTTTCTAAAAACTTTCAGGTTATTAAATCCGGAATAAGGGAGATAAAAACTGGTTAACACAATTAAAGCCAACATCATTATCAAGGTGCTTCCAGGACATTAACAACTCATGCAAATTCTTATTTATTCATACAATTATCATCCAGAGCCAATTGGTATTGCACCTTTGATGACTGAACTAGCAGAAGGGCTGGTGAAGCGAGGCCACCAAGTGCGGGTAATCACTGGTATGCCTAACTATCCTCAACGCCAGATTTACGATGGGTATCGAGGTAAGTTATACGTTACTGAACAAAAAAATGGTGTCACCATTCAGCGTAGTTACCTGCGGATTAAGTCTAAACCTAACCTCGTAGATCGGTTACTGCTAGAGTTGAGCTTTGTTTTTACGAGTTTGCCACAAGCTCTTAAGGGCGAACGGCCTGATGTAATTCTCTTAACAGTACCGCCGCTACTAGTTTGTTTACCTGCAACCTTAATAGCTTGGCTATACAATTGCCCAGTAGTGCTGAATGTGCAAGATATCCTCCCGGAAGCTGCTGTACGTGTTGGGCTAATTAAAAATAAGTTGATGATTAAAGCTCTAGAAGCTTTAGAGAAGTTTGCTTACCGAACTGCACATACCATTAGTGTAATTGCCGATGGCTTTGTAGATAATTTAATAGATAAAGGTGTACCGACTGATAAAATTGCCTGCATTCCTAATTGGGTGAATCTAAATTTTATCCGCCCTTTACCGAAAGAGAATAACTCCTGGAGGGCTACCCATCAGCTTGATGATAAATTTGTAGTGCTTTATTCAGGTAATATTGCTCTGACGCAAGGTTTGGAGACAGTAATAGAAGCAGCAGTTCGCTTGCGTCATCTAAAAGAAATTGTCTTTGTCATTGCTGGTGAATCTCAGGCCCTCGAAAGGTTGCAAAAACATTGTCTGGCTTGTGGCGCAGATAACGTTTCGCTGCTACCATTGCAACCGCGAGAAAAACTACCACAAATGTTAGCAGCCGCAGATATCGGGTTGATTGTGCAAAAGAGCAATGTAATTTCCTTTAATATGCCTTCTAAAATACCACTGCTGTTAGCCAGTGGCCGCCCAATTGTGGGTTCAGTTCCTTCTGCTGGTACTGCTGCCAAAGCTATTAAAGAAAGTGGTGGTGGCGTTATCGTTGAACCAGAGTCAGCAGATGCTTTAGCTGCGGCGGTATTGGATTTATATAATCAGCCAGAATTAGTAGCACAATTAAGCTGCAAAGGAAGAAAGTTTGCGGTAGAAAATTATTCCTTTGAGCAAGCGCTAGATCGCTATGAAGAGTTATTTGCTGATGTGATTGCCAAAGAAGCAACAACTTTGGATATCTTGCCCGAATTAACTTCCAACGAATCACTTGTTGATATTTGAAAATTGGGGACAGGAAAAATGCCTTTGAAATCCTCTTATTCAGATCAGCTTAAAAAAACTGACCAAAGCTTAATCGCCCTACTTAGCGATCGCATATCATTATTAGCAGCATCAGAACAACCTTCTTTAGATGAACAACTCGCTGATGTGGCTCCCCTCCTCGCCCAAGCTGGTATTCCTGAGTCTGTTTGGGCAAGTGTAGTAAATAGTTGCCATGCTACTGTGATTCCTAAATCTGCAACCAATCATGTCAGTCCCCGACAAATTACCATCATCGGTGGACGCGGCAGAATGGGAAGATTATTTAAAGAACAGCTTTCGCTAGTAGGCCACAATGTCAGCGTTCTCGAACATGAGGATTGGGAATATGCAGATAAACTGTTGAGTCAGGCAGACTTAGTAGTAGTAAGCGTTCCCATTGAATATACGGTTGATGTTATCAAGCGTGCAGCCAAATACCTTGCCCCAACTACAGCTTTATGTGACATCACCAGCGTAAAGACTCAGCCAACTCAAGCGATGATCGAACACCATTCCGGCCCAGTTATGGGTTTACATCCAATGTTTGGGCCAAATATCAAATCGTTTTCGGGACAAAAAGTGGTAGTCTGTCCAGGTCGAAACGATGAATCATTTCAATGGTTATTAGATTTTCTTAAAAGTAAAGGTAGTGAATTAATTGTTTGCACGCCTGAAGAACACGATCAAATGATGGTGGTTATTCAAGCAACGCAGCATTTCTGTAGATTTAGCCTTGGTGTTTTCTTAGCACAAGTGAAAGTGGATGTAGAGCAGAGCTTAACAATGTCAACACCTAACTACCGTCAAGAAATTGATATTGTTAAACGTTTGTTTTCTCAAAATCCTAATTTATGTGTTGATATTATGCTAGCTACTGAGGAAAGGTGTAACGCAATTAACTTTTTAGCTAATACTTACAGCCGATTGGCGAAACTGGTAGCTAGGAAAGATAGAGACGCATTAATTCAAGAGTTTGAAAATACTCAAAGCTTTTTTGAAGAAAAAATCAACGTTTTTCTACAGCCTTTAAATCCAACGATTCAACGAGATTTTAAACCACAAATGCACAGAAATATTAGCATTTGAAGAATGACAACTATGCTGATAGACATCTTTCACGATCCAGTTTGTCCCTGGTGTAGAATAGGGAAAAAGCATCTGTTTGATGCACTAGCACAATGGCCAGAAAAAGAAGTTGATATTCGCTGGCATCCTTTTATGCTTGACAATACCGTTCCTGCTGACGGGTACGAATTTCGCAGCTTTATGCAAAATAGAAAAGGCATCAAACCAGAAGAATTGCAATATCTGTTTGATAGTACGCGACGTGCAGGTGAGGCGGCTGGAGTCAAACTAGATTTTGACAAAATCCGTTTGGCTGTAAATACTAAGCTTTCGCACCGACTGATTACCCTCGCACCAGCAAAGGTAAAAAACGATGTTGTAGAAGCCATTTATAAAGCTTACTTTGAAGACGGTTTGAACATTGGAGATATTGAAGTTCTTATTGCCATAGGTAGAGCTTATCAAATAGATGCTAGGGAATTACGGCTACAATTGAGCGATGATGCTGCGGTTAAAGGTTTTGTAGCGGAATCAATATTTGCTCGTCCCAACGGTATTAACAGCGTGCCATTTTTCATCATCAATAATAAAGTCAAGATCAATGGCTCTCACTCGGTAAAAATGTTCCTTGAAGCTTTCAATCGTGCCACACTTGTAGATATATCAGCAAAAACATGGTAGTTGACATTAAGCAAAAAAGTAGATTCAGTCTGCAACCAATTCATCAACGTGTTTCGGTTACTTTCAACTATGAGGTTTACTTCACCCAAAATTTATTTGAGTTGAAAAATCCCACCTTAGCCCAAGTGATTACAGCAGATGGGGAGACAAAGCCGAAGAAAGTTGTAGCAATAGTAGACGCAGGAGTATTGCAGCATCAACCTGAATTGGTTAAGCAATTAGTAGCGTATACCAAATTTTATGCAGAGATAGTAGCGATCGCAGCCGAACCAATGATCATTTCAGGAGGAGAAGCTGCTAAAAATGATGGCACTTTAGTAGAGCAAATCCAGCAATTGATTGAAGCAGCCGGATTATGCCGCCATTCTTATGTGTTAGCGATCGGCGGCGGGGCTGTATTGGATTTGGTTGGATATGCTGCTGCAACTGCTCACCGAGGAATTCGTCTAATTCGGATTCCAACTACGGTGTTAGCACAAAATGATTCTGGAGTTGGCGTAAAAAACGGCATCAACGCCTTTGGTAAAAAGAACTTTCTCGGCACATTTGCACCACCTTATGCAGTTGTAAATGATTCTGCCTTTTTAACAAGCTTAGACGATCGCGATTGGCGTTCTGGAATTGCAGAAGCCGTGAAAGTGGCGCTGATTAAAGATGCTAACTTTTTTGAGTATATCCACTCTCACACCACAGCCCTGGTGCGGCGAGACATGGATACCATGCAACAAGTGATTTATCGTTGCGCCCAATTGCACCTAGAACATATTGCCAATAGCGGCGATCCTTTTGAAATGGGTTCGTCTCGTCCTTTGGATTTTGGACATTGGGCGGCTCATAAATTAGAGCATTTGACAAATTATCGCTTACGTCATGGCGAAGCAGTTGCGATCGGTATCGCTTTGGATAGCACCTATTCCTATTTAGTAGGATTGCTGGATTGTTCAGAATGGCAACGGATATTAAGTACTTTATCAGCGTTGGGTTTCACTTTATATGTGCCAGAACTGGTTGAGAAGCTATCACAAATGGAACATCCTCATTGTCTATTCCGGGGTTTAACCGAGTTCCGCGAACACTTGGGCGGAGAATTGACTTTAACATTGTTACAACGCATTGGAAGAGCAATTGAAGTTCACAAGGTGGATTTGTTATTGTACAGACAAGCAATATCGCTGTTGCGCGAGTTTTAGGATTCTTTTTGGTGGCAAGTGAGGGGTGAATTTTAAATGCATAGGCGCTTCTCTACGAGACGCTACGCGTAGCTTGCTTCCCCGTAGGGGTACGCCTTCCTCTAAGGTAGTAATGCAGAGATTTGCTATTAACTTGTGAAATAATCTACTACCTTTGAGGGAAGCAAATAACTTTAAACAGTACTATCAGGAAATGTACTAGAAGAGCAGTATAAAAAGCGAATAAATTGACACCTAATCGAAAAATTATTCAATGTCTTATCTGCTTAATATCTAGTAATCTTAAATAACAAGCAAAAAGTTTTTCATTACATCTTTTAAAAAGAATATACAGGTCTGGATAATTTGAATTAAATTGACATCGGATTATCTGGATTTGTTTTGAATTTTAAGATAGTTATCAATAATGATTAATGGCTCTTGACTAATAACTCTTCCAGAGAAATTCCCCATGATTTTTGATTCGCGTTCCTACAAAACCTTTGGCGGTGTGATTGTTTCTCGCTCCATCACAGAAGTTAAGATGGACACTGCCCTTGAAGATATTCTGTTCCGCTTAAATTCTCAGCGTGGAGGCTTGCTAAGGAGCAGCTACGAATATCCAGGTAGATACAAAAGATGGGCGCTCGGATTTGTCAATCCACCATTGGAATTGACTACACAGGGAAATGCTTTTACTTTGATAGCGTTAAATGAGCGTGGTCGGGTACTTTTGCCATTCCTTTTAGAGCAAGTATCTCAGTCAGAACAACTCGAGAAAGTTACCCTAGATAATAATCATATCATCGGCTTTGTTAAAGCTGCGAAAAAATTATTTACTGAAGAAGAGCGCAGTAAACAACCTTCAGCATTTACAGTTGTCCGTGAAATTTTATCCGCTTTTTCTAGTCAAGAAGACGAGCATTTAGGATTGTATGGTGCTTTTGGTTATGACTTAGTTTTTCAGTTTGAACCAATTACCCAACGTCTAGAACGTCCTACAGATCAACGTGATTTAGTACTTTATCTGCCTGATGACTTGATAGTTGTTGACTACTATCAACAACGTGCATTCCGTCTACAATATGAATTTGAAACAGTGCATGGCAGCACTAATGATCTTCCTCGAACAGGTGAGTCTGTAGACTATCGCGGAAAACATCTTCAGCCAAATCAAACTGCTGACCATAAAGTAGGCGAGTATGCTAAAAAAGTTGAGGGTGCACTCGATTATTTCCGCCGAGGCGATTTATTTGAAGTAGTTCCTAGTCAAAACTTTTTTGAAGGCTATGAAGATGAACCCAGCAAACTATTTAATACTTTAAAAGAAATAAATCCTAGCCCTTATGGGTTTATTTTTAATCTAGGTGGAGAATATCTGATTGGCGCATCTCCAGAAATGTTTGTGCGGGTTGAAGGTAGGCGGGTAGAAACTTGTCCAATTAGTGGCACTATTAGCCGGGGACAAGATGCTCTTGACGATGCGGTGCAAATTCGTCAGTTACTCAACTCTCACAAAGATGAAGCTGAGTTGACCATGTGTACTGATGTCGATCGCAATGACAAATCCCGAATCTGCGAACCTGGTTCAGTACAAGTGATAGGTCGTCGTCAAATCGAATTATACAGCCACCTGATACATACAGTGGATCATGTAGAGGGGACGCTGCGATCGCAGTTTGATGCCTTAGATGCCTTTCTTTCACATACTTGGGCGGTTACAGTCACCGGCGCACCCAAAAGAGCCGCAATAGATTTTATTGAACAGCATGAACGTAGCGCCCGACGTTGGTATGGTGGAGCAGTTGGCTATTTAAATTTCAATGGGAATTTAAATACTGGATTAATTCTGCGGACAATCCGATTAAAAGACTGCATCGCCGAAGTGCGAGTTGGCGCTACTGTCCTTTATGACTCCATACCCCAAGCAGAAGAACAAGAAACAATTACCAAAGCTGCTGCCTTATTTGAGACGATTCGCCGTGTAAAGCAAACCACTCAGAAAATTGATGAATCTGATTCCATCAAATTAACTAAAATCCTACCTTGTGCAGAAGCAGGTAAACGCATCTTGCTAATAGACTATGAAGACTCATTTGTTCATACTCTAGCCAATTACATTCGCCAAACTGGTGCAAGTGTTACTACACTCCGTCATGGTTTCTCGGAATCTCTATTTGATACAGAACGCCCTGACTTAGTTGTTTTATCTCCTGGCCCTGGTAGACCAAGTGATTTTGGGGTTCCCCAGACAGTCGGCGCCCTTCTTCATCGCAAAATTCCTATTTTCGGAGTTTGTCTGGGATTGCAAGGCATTGTTGAAGCATTTGATGGAGAATTGGGAGTCCTCAACTATCCCCAACATGGTAAATCCTCAAGGATTTTCGTCACTGATTCTAATTCTGTGACCTTCAAAAATTTACCACAATCTTTTCCAGTGGGTAGATATCACTCATTGTTTGCCCTACCGCAACGTTTGCCAAAAGAACTCAAGGTAACAGCGATTTCTGATGACGACGTAATTATGGGCATTGAACATCAGACACTTCCTATCGCCGCCGTTCAGTTTCATCCAGAGTCAATCATGACTCTAGCGGGAGAAGTCGGTCTGGAAATCATTAAAAATGTGGTGCGTGCATATACAACCAAAGAGTCATTAGTCATTGGTCATTAGTCATTAGGCATTGGGCATTGCCAATTAGTTATTTTTTCTTGCTCCCTCATCTCCCCCTGCCTCCCCTACCCTCCATTCCCCCAAGTATTTTATGACTAACCAAGCTGCCCCTCCCCGCCATATTCTTGAAGAAATTGTGTTGCATAAAAAGAAAGAAGTTGCACAAATGCAGCAAGAACTGCCTTTAGCTTCTTTGCGACAACAGTTAAATGCAGCACCTACTGTGCGAAATTTCTTGAATGCTTTGCAGGAAAATCCTAACCAACCTAGCTTAATTGCCGAGGTAAAAAAGGCATCACCTAGCCGTGGAGTTATCCGCGCAGATTTTGATCCAGTAGCTGTTGCTCAAGCTTATGAACGAGGTGGTGCAGCTTGTTTATCAGTCCTGACTGACCAAAAGTTTTTTCAGGGCAGTTTTGATAATCTGCGAAGGGTGCGTCAGCAAGTTGCATTACCCTTACTGTGCAAAGAGTTTATCATTGACCCGTATCAAATTTATTTAGCACGGACAGCAGGTGCAGATGCAGTCTTGTTGATTGCCGCTATTTTATCAGATCAAGAACTCCAGGCTTTTTTGCAACTAATTCATGATTTAGGCATGAATGCACTGGTGGAAGTCCATACCTTGGCTGAACTGGATCGAGTGCTAAAGCTTGACAACCTAAGTTTAGTAGGAATCAACAATCGCAATTTAGAAGATTTTACCCTTGATATAGGCACAACACAGCAGCTTTTAGCACAGCGCCAACAACAATTACAAAGTTTGGATATCACCGTCGTCAGCGAGTCTGGACTGTATACACCTGCTGATTTATCTCTTGTTGCTGAAGCTGGTGCGCGTGCGGTTTTGATCGGAGAGTCTTTAGTTAAACAAAGCGATGTAGAGCAAGCTGTACGTACTTTGCTAAGACTTGATTCTCCTTAACATTAAAGCAAGCCTTTCTAAGGCGGTTGGGTGGATCTTTGGGAAAATAAGTTTCTTGCAGAATGCGGGTAAAGGGGACATTTAAGGAGCAAAATTCCTTTTTTCCTTTCCCCTTAACCCTTTCTTTATTCCCTAACGGAGCTAAAAAACTCATTCACGAGTATCAAAGACTCGTTAACGAAGATAAAAGACTCATTCACGAGTATCAAAAACTCGTTAACGAAGATAAAAGACTCGACGACAAAAAATCTAGCGTGGGCATCGCTAATTGCTAAGTGTTGATTATTCCAGAACTATTAACTAACCATTAACCATTTTTTAGAATGACTTCTATCTCAGCTTCCTTTCAAACTTTACGCGATCGCCAACAGTGTGCTTTAATCCCCTTTATCACAGCAGGCGATCCTGACTTAGAAACCACTGCCAAGGCTTTACGCATCTTAGATTGCAATGGTGCAGACTTCATCGAGTTGGGTGTTCCCTACTCCGACCCTCTAGCAGATGGGCCTGTGATTCAAGCAGCAGCAACCCGCGCTTTGCAAAAAGGCACTAAATTAGAGCAAGTGCTAGAGATGTTACAGGTGGTGAGTCCTAACCTAAAAGCACCGATAATTCTATTTACTTATTACAATCCCATTTTACACCGAGGTATTAAGCCATTTTTAGGAAAAATTGCCGCTGCTGGCGTGCGAGGCCTGGTAGTGCCAGACTTACCCTTAGAAGAAGCAGAAGAATTAATCCAAACTGCTGCATCTTTCGGAATTGAGGTAATTTTACTTGTAGCGCCTACCAGTTCTAAAGATAGAATTGAAGCGATCGCTCATCAATCTCAGGGTTTTATCTACCTAGTGAGCGTTACAGGTGTTACAGGTATCCGCGCTCAAATCCAAGACCGCGTAAAGTATTTATTAACAGATTTGCGAAGCGTTACCGATAAACCCATCGGCGTTGGTTTTGGCATCTCAGGGCCAGAACAAGCACATCAAGTAAAAGAATGGGGTGCAGATGCGGTGATTGTTGGTAGTGCCTTCGTTAAAAAGTTAGCTGAAGGTAGCCCAACCGAAGGACTACAAGCTGTAGAAAAGCTTTGTCAAGAACTGAAAACAGCTATTACAGAAAGTCGGCGCGAAAGTCCATCTCTTCAAGAGGTGAGATAAATTCACCCGCAGACTTAGGGGATAGGAAATAGGGATATTAGTATCAATTATTTCTCTTTCTGCCCCCAGCCTCCTGCCCCCAGCCCCCTGCTTTGATTAAGACAATGAAACTCCTGCTGAAATCTTTCAAAATATTAATTTATAGCTTACTTATAGTTAGCACCTGTGCTATTACAGTCTTCGCCCACGATCGCATTAACTACGGACAAGACAAGAACTATAAGTATGAAAATCTTCCAGGACAATACGCTCACTTAGCTGTAAGAAAGAACGTAACTGACCTGACATCAGCAGAAAAAACAGCCTTCGTCAAGGCTATTAAAACCTTAAAAACTACAATTCCCGCAGGTAGCAAGCTCAGTATTTACGACCAATTCGTTGCCATACATATAGGGGCAACACGGTTAATTCATAATCATAAAGGGCATTCCAATGCTTCCGTTGAGGAACTTGCTCATGAAAATGCCGCATTTTTCCCTTGGCATCGAGAATATATCCGCAGATTTGAACAAGCTCTGCAAGCAGTAGACCCAACTGTTACTCTCCCATACTGGGATTGGACAGATGCCAAAGCACTTGATGTGATTTTTAATGATGACTTTCTTGGTTCTAACGGTCAAGGAGTAACCATCAAAATTCCAAATCAGGGAAAATTTACAGGCGGGCCTGTAAAATCTGGGGCTTTTGCTGCTGCAAATGGCTGGGTTATGAATCCAGTATTAAACATCGACCAAGATACCGGAACATCATTAGGTACATCACTTGTTCGCTTTCTACAAGCACCTCCTGCCAGTGATTACCCTGTGCCCAAAAAAGATGTTGAGCGTGCCCTTCGTCTTAATGACTACTCTCTATTTCGCCCCGCTTTGGAAGGATTTATCTCTGTAGATGAGCAGGGTAAAGTCACCCCAGGAGGATTTCTACACAACTATATTCATGGTTTCGTAGGTGGGGTGCAGATAGACGCAAGCACAAGACCTGTAAAGTTTAAGGGTCTGGGTACCATGAGCAATATACCAAGTTCGCCATACGACCCAGTATTTTGGTTGAATCATGCAAACGCAGACCGCCTCTGGGCTGAATGGCAAGAGAAAGGTCATCAAGGTAGCGATTTTTATCCTGCTGATGGTCAGCCTTATGGACACAATCTTAAAGACCTAATGTGGCCTTGGGACGGCGGTATGTCTACCCCCAAAGCTACGGCGTTTGGAAATTTACTATCCTTATTACCAAATTTTGACTCTGACGATTTGGTGCGCCCTATAGACGTTTTGAATCACAGGAAACTGGGTTATACCTACGAAACCCGTGACAATCAAACGCAAAGAAGATTTTATCAGTGGCATAAGTTCTAAAAAGTTAGAACGAGAGTAAAAAATACTTGAGCATAAAGGATTTTCAACTGTGGTAAGCATCCAAGACATCAACACTATAATTTCAACTACGCCTGTGCTACCTGACCTTTTAGGCAGGTTTGGAAAATTCGGCGGTAAGTACGTCCCCGAAACCTTAATGCCTGCATTAACTGAGTTAGAAGCGGCATTTAATCAATATTGCAATGAGCCGAGTTTTCAAGCAGAACTGCAAAACTTACTGCGCGATTATGTGGGACGACCCAGCCCATTATATTTTGCTGAACGCTTGACAACAAACTACGCTAGACCAGATGGCACAGGGCCACAAATTTATTTAAAGCGTGAGGATTTGAATCATACAGGCGCTCACAAAATTAATAATGCTTTGGCTCAGGTGTTGCTAGCTAAACGCATGGGCAAGCAACGGGTGATTGCAGAGACGGGTGCAGGTCAGCACGGGGTTGCGACTGCAACTGTATGTGCTAGGTTTGGTTTGAAATGTGTAATTTACATGGGCGTTCAGGATATGGAACGCCAAGCCCTGAACGTGTTCCGCATGAAGTTGATGGGGGCAGAAGTTCGTCCAGTAGAAGCAGGTACGGGAACTCTCAAGGATGCAACTTCTGAAGCAATTCGGGATTGGGTGACGAATGTAGAAACAACCCATTACATCCTGGGTTCTGTTGCAGGGCCTCATCCTTACCCGATGATTGTCCGTGACTTCCACGCGATAATTGGTGTAGAAACTCGCGCTCAAGCTCAGGAGAAATGGGGAGGATTACCAGATATTCTACTGGCTTGCGTGGGTGGAGGTTCCAATGCGATCGGCTTATTCCATGAGTTTGTCCATGAACCTTCGGTGCGCTTAATCGGAGTCGAAGCGGCGGGTGAAGGTGTAGATACAGAAAAACACGCTGCTACCTTGACAAAAGGAAAAATAGGTGTATTGCACGGTGCAATGAGCTATTTACTGCAAGATGATGATGGTCAAGTCATCGAAGCCCATTCAATTAGTGCCGGATTAGACTATCCCGGCGTTGGGCCTGAGCATAGTTATTTAAAGGATCTTGGTCGCGCCGAATATTACAGTGTTACCGATAAACAAGCGTTAGATGCACTCCAAAGGCTTTCGCAACTAGAAGGAATTATCCCAGCCTTAGAAACTGCTCACGCGATCGCATATCTCGAAACCCTTTGTCCTCAGTTAGAAGGCAACCCCCGCATCGTCATTAATTGTTCGGGCAGAGGTGACAAAGACGTGCAAACCGTCGCCAAAGTCCTTATTCCTTAATTTTCTCTTCTTGTCATTAGTCATTTGTCCAAAGTCCAATCGTGAATGACTAATGATCCAATAACTAATGACCAATGACCAATGACTAATGACAAATATGATAGCTGTAACTAAAACTTCACTTGACAACATCCCCGTCACTTCTGAGTTCTACAACTGGTCAGCTTTATTGCAACAGTTGTTGAATCGGCAATCGTTGACGGTTCCCCAAGCTGCGGATCTGATGCAAGGTTGGCTCACAGATGCCATTCCTGATGTCCTATCAGGAGCAATTTTAGCCGCAATTCAAGCTAAAGGCGTATCCAGCGAAGAATTAGCTGGAATGGCTAGTGTCCTACAATCCCAATCCCCAATCCCCAGTACCCAATCCCTAACTCCCCTAATAGACACCTGCGGAACTGGTGGAGATGGCGCTTCCACTTTTAATATTTCCACTGCTGTCGCCTTTGTCGCTGCCGCCGCCGGGGTCAAGGTTGCCAAGCATGGCAATCGTTCCGCATCTAGCAAGACTGGTTCGGCTGATGTGCTGGAAGCTTTGGGTATAAATCTCAACGCCACTCCTGAGAGAGTGCAAGCCGCAGTGGGTGAAATCGGAATCACCTTTTTGTTTGCTCCAGGTTGGCATCCTGCACTCAAAGCGATCGCAACTTTGCGAAAAACTTTGAAGGTGCGGACTGTTTTTAACTTGCTCGGGCCGCTAGTAAATCCCATGCGGCCGACAGGGCAAATTATTGGTGTGAACGATCCGCTTTTACTAGAGGAGATTGTTCAAGCTTTATCCCAATTGGGATGTCAGCAAGCGATCGCAGTCCACGGACGCGAACGTTTAGATGAAGCTGGTTTGGCAGATGTCACTGACTTGGCTGTACTCCAAAATAAAAAAGTGCGTTCTCTAACGCTCAATCCTCAAGAACTTGGTTTGAGTTTTGCACCGACTGCGGCGTTGTGCGGTGGAGATGTCGAAGAAAATGCCGAAATTTTGAAGGCAGTTTTGCAAGGTAAAGGCACTCAAGCGCAGCAAGATGTAGTCGCTTTAAATACAGCCCTCGCACTGCAAGTTGGTGAAGCGATTGATGGGGAAACTGATGTTTTAGCAGGTTGTGTTAAAGGTATTGTTCTTGCCAAGGAAATTCTGCAAAGCGGCGCTGCTTGGACAAAACTAGAACAACTTGCTGAATTTTTGCGCTAGACGAACCTCTCCCACCCAGCCTCCCTCTCCTCGTAGGAGAGGGAGGAGCAACGAAAAAATAAGGTTTTTAAGCCTCTCCCCGAAAGGTCGAGAGGTTTGGAGAGGGGTCATAATATTACACCCATAAACTATCTATACACAAGGAAAAATAGATGATTATCATACTTAAAACCGGTACGCCTGTTGAAGAAATTACTCGCATCAGCCAAGAAGTGAGTGAGACTTGGGGAGTCACGGTAGAAAAAAGCGTTGGCACTCATAAAGTTGTGCTGGGGCTAATTGGTGATACCATTAGCATCGATAAATTACAAGTTCAAGAGTTCAGCCCTTGGATTGAGCAAGTATTACGAGTGCAACAACCTTTCAAACGCGTAAGTCGAGAATTCCGACATGGAGAAGCCAGCGAAGTTGTTGTACCAACACCTAACGGTGATATCTATTTCGGCGAAAATCATCCAATCGTAGTAGTAGCCGGGCCTTGTTCCGTTGAAAATGAAGCGATGATTGTCGAAACAGCAAAGCGCGTGAAGGCCGCAGGAGCGCAGTTTTTGCGTGGTGGAGCTTACAAACCTCGCACTTCACCTTATGCGTTTCAAGGTTATGGTGAAAGCGCTTTAGATTTGTTAGCAGCAGCGCGGGAAGCTACTGGTTTAGGTATCGTCACAGAACTCATGGATGCTGCCGATTTATCAGCAGTGGCGAAAACAGCTGACATAATCCAAATCGGAGCGCGAAATATGCATAACTTTTCGTTGCTCAAGAAGGTAGGCGCTCAAGATAAACCTGTGCTGCTGAAGCGGGGGATGTCTGCCACAATTGACGAATGGCTGATGGCGGCAGAATATATTTTGGCATCTGGAAATCCAAATGTGATTCTTTGTGAACGGGGAATCAGAACCTTTGATGGCAAATATGCTCGGAATACTTTAGATTTATCGGTGCTTCCGGTATTGCGATCGCTCACCCATTTACCGATTATGATTGATCCCAGTCATGGTACTGGTAGGTCTGAATATGTTCCATCGATGGCAATGGCTGCGATCGCAGCTGGTACAGATGCTTTAATGATTGAAGTTCACCCCAATCCAGCAAAAGCTTTATCTGATGGGCCTCAATCTCTCACTCCTGATAAGTTTGACCGCTTAGTTCAAGAAATGTCAATTCTGGGCAAAGTAGTTGATCGCTGGTCTACACCTGCATTTGATAAGATTGGTGAAAGCCGCATTCTCACGCCAGAACTATCAAAGTAGATAGACCGTAATCTGAGACGATTTTTTGCAAATGGTTAAACCTGATCAACAGATTCTTTCATCTAGAAAATCCGTTGATCAGGTTTTCATATCATTACCCCCTCTCGAAAAGCGGGGAGGGGTTCTTCGGGTTTAATAAGCAATTAAGCGAACATGATAAGCTAATCGTCATTTAAATTGCACCATTTTTATGGTGATAAAAGCTGCAAACCCTCTCCCCTGCTCCCTGCCCCCTGCCCCCCTGCGATCTCAATGTGCAAATTAAATGCGTAACAGCTTATTAGAGGGATAGTGATTGCCGCGTCTGTAATGAGTTTTATTACTTGCGATGGTTTCAAGTTAAATAAAGTTGTATTTAAGATTACAGATAATGAAAAACTAGATTTGTGCGGAATTAATTTTCCCCGGCTATCAAGGAGTAATAATGGTTTTAAGTCAATATAAACGTGCTATAGGCGTATTTACTCATCGTCGAGATGCAGAACAGGCACTACATGAGTTGAGAGATTCTGGCTTGGCTATGGAAAAAGTATCTGTAGTTGTACAGAATACAGATCGCAATCATGAGATTGCCGATGATGAAATTAAAGAGCGCACTGGTGATAAAGCCGACGAAGGTGCAACAGTAGGAGGGCTTTCAGGGGGCGCTGTTGGTGGGTTGACTGGTTTATTAGTAGGTCTTGGTACTTTAGCAATCCCTGGAGTTGGGCCAATAATGTTGGCTGGCGCAGCTGCAACTGCTTTAGTTACAACCCTTGTTGGTGCAAGTATTGGTGCTGCTACTGGGACTTTTGCTGGTGCGCTAGTTGGTTGGGGAATATCAGAAGACCAAGCTAGAACATATAACGAGCGAGTAGAGCATGGACACTATTTCATAATCGTGGATTGTACATCTTTTGAAATTGCTAAAGTAGAAGCAATCTTACACCGTTGGGGTATTGAAGAGTTTGGCATTTACGAGCCTCTCAATAGTGAGCAACTACCTACAAATTATTTGACCACTAGGACTTCTGCAACTGCCATGACTAATAAAAGTGGGATTTTGACCAAGTATGCTATTAGTTACTTTGATAGTATAAATAATGCTAAAACCGCAATTAACGATATGTATGCCGCAGGTTTTTCAGCAAACCAGATTTCCTTAATTTGCAAAGACTTTTCTCAATTGATTGGGTCAATTGATGTTAATTTAAGTGAGCGTTTTGACGCTATGAGGCTAGGAATAGCAGATGAGTGGGCACGTTTTTACAACGAACAAATTGCTCAAGGCAATTACATACTTATCGTTAGTGGCACAGACAATGAGCTTGAATCGGCTAGCTTAATTCTGGGCAATTACGGGGTTCAAGAATGTCAAATTTATGACCCCATGTTAATCCGTTCTTGAAAAATAGTAACGGAAAATTTAACAATTTTGTTAAAGCAAACAAATATACAGCAATACTTTCAATATACTCTAGTCTTTAGCTGTATCTGTTACAGATGATAATTCAAGCCAAAAACTAAGTATTTAAAAGGTATCAAAAAAGGAAAATACTTTTTATAAAGATTAGATGGCTGATCCCTATGCTTATCGATAGATGCCCTTGTTCACTTCGTTGTGTGAAGAAAGTGACTCTCGTGATTTAGTTTAAAAAAGTATAAAGTATCGGGCTACCTATTTTTTTTGAGTTCGTGCATACTTCTTACAACCTTTGTTACTAAATTTCTGGGTGTAAATCTGACGCTTTCAGTTAATAGCTTATTTCTTATACCAGGAACAACAACGGTTTTCTTTGTCATCAAGCCTCGATAACCAATTTTAGCAACGGTTTGCGTATCCATCATTCTCTTGACGTTAGCAATCTTTGAATCTTCCATTGCAGCAGTTTGTTGAAATTCCGATGCTGTTGGCCCTGGACAAAGAACAGTCACGCTGACACCTGTGCCCTGTAATTCATTAGCGATCGCTTCTGAAAATGATAACACATAGGCTTTAGTAGCAAAATAAACTGCCATTAAAGGCCCTGGTTGAAAAGCAGCCGCTGAGGCCACATTTAATATTTTTCCATAGTCTTGCTCAACCATATCCTTGAGAAATAACTTTGTTAAATGAGTTAGACTCACCAGATTTACCTGAAGCATTTGCAGTTCAATGTTGAGGTCTGTTTCGCTAAATGCTCCATAAGTACCAAAGCCAGCATTGTTAACCAGCACATCAATCTTGATGGATGCTTGCTGTAGTTCTGCGAAAATTTCTTCTGGGGATGTTGGGATAGATAAGTCCTTAGTTATAATTTTCACAAAAATGCCAAATTTTTGCGGAAATTCACCTATAATTTCACTAAGTTTTTCTTCATTCTTATCCACTAACACCAGATTATAACCATGACGAGCAAAAATCTGGGTTAATTGATAGCCTATCCCACTAGCCGCTCCTGTAATTAGAGCAGTTTTTTTTTTCCGACTTTCAGATGTTTTATTCATGCTAAAAAAATGACGAACGTGAGTTAATTAATTTAAGTTTTATAAATTTAGCTACAGCAATACAGCAGTTTTCCTTTGGATGAAGTACAAAATTACAGGTTTTGAGGTAGGGGGTGACTGAGCGTCTTGTCCTAAGCGTAGTCGTAAAGCCTGCGGCATAGATACGCTTCGGGCGAAGCCTCTCCAAGAGTTGGGAGCCGAAGTAAGGCAAGAAATAGAAACTCTTGATATCTGAGTTTTGAGTCCTACATTTTATACTTTACTTACTTCCAATCTGCTGTATAGTCTTTGCTCTAGCTATTTTTATGCAGACAATAAATGATGCTATCCACCTGAAATGAGTATGCTTCAATCAAGCATATTAGACGCAAATATAAAAATCTGTATCTATATAAACAAGAGCAAAAATATTTAATATCGTCATCAATGCTACAGCAAAATTCCGTTGCTATTTTAGGAGTACTACACCGGGCGACTGGAAGTCGCGGCTACACAAACAAAACCCGCCTCCGCGGGTTAAAAATCTTGATTTTCTGTTAATGAGTATATTCGTAGGGGCACGGTATGCCGTGCCCCTACACCTTGCGATAATTGTACTAACTTACGATCGCAGCCGATGTCCCATTCATAGATCCATTTACAGAAGAAGGCTGAACAGAATCGGCTGCTAAAGGATTCGTGACTTTGGAATTGCCTAATACGCTTCGCTTCTTCTTAGTATTACCTCGTCTAGCACCACCTGCCATCTCGTATTCCTGGCTGATTTTACCGTAACGGCTGGCAACTCCTAGTAACATTTTTTCTGACATTGCGATTACAGCCTGTTCTGCGTTATTCACGTCATCTGTGAGTTTGTCAATGGTAGATAACGCAGTGTTGTAAGCAGCTAGCTTAGACCGGAGATCGTTAATTGTCATAGTATAAGCTTGGATAGTCAATCCTTGGCCAAAGTCAAGTTCTACGCTGATAGATTGTAAACTCTCAATCCGGCGATCAGCTCGTTCTAAAACGCTGGAATTTCTTTTACGACGTGCCATAATGCATCTCTGCTACTAGGTTGATAGTACTGTTTTATACCAAAATATTTTTATTTGTCATGGGAAATATAGCAAATCAGTTGCGCTCATACTTCTAAAGCTTTAGTTAATTTCACTTAGACAAAGTTTAGCTTCAGGTAGTCAATAGATTTATAAGTTCATTACAACAAATGCTGCAATGATTAAAGCGTTTCTTATATATGAAAGAGTATTTGTTGCAAAGTATTAAACAATTGCTGCAACGACTTATACATTTGCAAGAAATACTTAAGCCTTTCTTATACATGGAAGAGCCTTTGTTGCAAAGTATTAAACAATTGTTGCAACGACTTATACATTTGCAAGAAATACTTAAGCCTTTCTTATATATGGAAGAGCATTTGTTGCAAAGGTTGAAATTTTTACAGTCTGAAGCGTAGATGCGTAGGCGTAGCCCGTCGTAGACATCGCTTTTGCTTGCTGTCTAAGATAAAATTGCCCCTCAAAGCTTGTTAACGTGATAAATGAAGTTCTGTTGGTATTGAGACAGATAATTTATGACAGCCAGAGAGCAACTTATTCAGGAAATTGAGCAGGTTTCAGATTCTTTAGTGAAAGAAGTGCTAGACTTCTTGCTATTCATCAAAGATAGACAGGATCAGAAAAATTCCCCATCTCATGGTGAGCAAAGCCAGCCATTTGAGCAAAGCATTCTAGAGCGCATGGGAGGAATTCCAAAGCATTTGCTCTCAGTTGGTAATTTATCAGATCGCCTAGACGCTAATCAAACAGCGATCGCCTATAAACAATAAGAATGTTACGATATCTTTCACCAGCTGCATCTGACTTATGAAATTAGTTTGCTCCCAAAGCGATCTCAGTACAAATCTCTCACTCGTTAGTCGTGCAGTACCTTCACGGCCGACTCATCCAGTACTTGCCAATGTACTGTTGCAAGCGGATGCTGAAACTAACCAGGTAAGCTTAACAGCCTTCGATCTCAGCTTAGGAATCCGCACCAGCTTTAACGCAGAGGTATGGCAAAGTGGTGCGATCGCACTTCCTGCTAAGTTACTTGTAGATATCACCTCTCGTCTTCCAGAAGGCGAAATCACTCTAGACGATGAATCAGCCCTCACAGGTGCAACACCCGGTGGAGAAGGTTTAATAGTCACACTTACCCCCAAGAGTGGACATTACCAAGTCCGAGCAATGGGGCCTGAAGAATTTCCCGAACTACCTGTAATTGAAAATACCGAAGTAATCCATCTCACCACTGCTGCATTAATTGAAGGATTACGGGGTTCATTGTTTGCGACAAGTGGTGATGAAACTAAGCAAGTACTTACGGGAGTACATTTAACAGTTAAACAAGATACGCTAGAATTTGCAGCTACCGACGGACATCGCCTCGCAGTGGTAGAAACTAGCAACGAGCGTCCTTTGGGTGGAACTAGTCAACTAGAAGTGACAGTACCAGCTAGAGCATTACGCGAACTTCAACGAATGCTAGCTCATAGCGCCTCATCAGATGAACCTGTAGCTTTATATTTCGATCAAGGTCAAGTTGTGTTTGCGTGGCAAAATCAACGTTTGACTAGTCGTACATTAGAAGGGCAATATCCTGCATATCGACAACTAATTCCGCGTCAATTTGAGCGACAAGTGACAATTGAACGGCGACAATTCGTCAGCACTTTAGAACGGATTGCTGTGTTAGCCGATCAGAAAAATAATATTGTTAAGGTTAGTATTGATAGCGAAGCTCAAGAAATTACCTTATCTTGTGAAGCTCAAGATGTGGGCAGTGGTAGAGAGTCAATGCCGGCGCAAATTTCTGGGGAAAACATTGAAATTGCTTTTAATATTAAATATTTGATGGAAGGCTTGAAAGAGTTACCATCTTCTGAAATTCAAATGCATTTAAATCAAAGTTTAACTCCAGTGATTTTTACGCCATTGGGTGGTTTGAAAATGACCTATTTAGCTATGCCTGTACAACTTAGAAGTTAAAAAGAATAACTTTAAGCACTTTTTATCGTCGCCCCCTTAATCCCCTCCTCGCTTGGGCTACGGTGTACACACAAGTCTTCTAGAGTTGCCCCACAGCCTTTTGATCCCCCCAACCCCCCTTAAAAAGGGGGGCGAAAACCTCTGATTATTTTTTTATTTGGAAGTGCCTTATGCACCATCTACTGGATGCTGCCCATAATATGGCAAAGCCTCTGACCAATTAGGAGACTTGCCCTCTTGCCAATCGAGATTAGCTAGTTCTAAAATACTCGTCACCGTTGCTGCTAACCCAGATTGGGCTTGAATCAACTGATAATTAGTGTTCCAATTAGCTAAAGTTTCCTGCCATGCTTCTGGCGCGAACACTCTATCTGGTAAACACGCTGTTAATTTAGAAGTATCTGGCTCAAACTGATAAATAGCAGCAAAAATTTGACCTCGTTGTGCTGGCATTTCCACAGCAAGAGTTTTTGGATTTTGACTTTTACCTGCTTCTGACCAAGCTACCGCAGCCAAAGTTGAAATCGCAAATACAGGAATATCTAACTGTTGTCCTAAAGTCCGAGCAGTGACAACGCCAATCCGAGTTCCCGTAAAGCCGCCAGGGCCTTTTGCAACTGCGATAAATGATAAATCTGCCCATGTTTGCGGTTTGATAAACTCAATTAAATATTGATGTATTAGGCTAGATAAATCACGTCCCAAATTCCAAACTTGGGAGCGAGTATCGCCTGCAAAATTACTAATTTCCAAACCTAATTCTGGTGTGGTAGTATGTAGTGCTAAAGCGTACTTATTTAATGCAAAGTCTTTTAGTTCCGTTGTCAAAGTTATTTAAAATATCTATTTTTATAGAGTTAACGTGAATTACTCAAGCATATAACATAGCTGTTCTTAATTGAATAGACTATAATTCTTTTGTTTTGGTGTGGATAGAAGCCTCAGCGCAAAGGTTTTGCTGTTTCAACAAAATCAGAAGGCGATGGCGTAGGTGATCGCAAATATTCACTTGCTGTTCACTTTCTCTGTGCGATCGCTTTCTTGACATTTTTCCCCATACCATAGATTCGCGAACGCTGATAAATAAAATCTCATTACAGTAGTTTTCATGTATTTAAACCACATCTGACGTAAGGGCACAGCATTGCCGTGCCCTTACCGCCTGGTCTATTTACCTGAAAATAGCTATAAGATACACCAATCATTTCTGTCAAGTCGGCACTAATTCACCAGGACGCAACTTCGACCATTTACCCGTTTCCCGTTTGAAGCTCAGACAACCAACAACATCCCATTCCATTTCAATTACATCCTCATTAGTCCGAATGTTGACATTAATAGAAGGTTCATTCGGATCAAAATTAGGTGTTTCAGTCAAGTGAGGCTGTTGGTGCTGCCCTTCTACAGCATGATAGGTAACACATCGGTCTACATAGTGGCAGTTCACGCAAATACACATAATAGAACCAACTCCAGGGGCCTTTATTGTTAATCTAACTTAAGCCCAACTTTTATTCATGAGTTGCTGGGTTGATTTTTATTACAATGCATCAATCAGTTCTTTCTACCCTAGCTTCCGAAAATTGGCCTTTTAGCTTGGAATTCTTGCCACAACCCGCTTACATGGTAGGTGGCGCTGTACGGGATGCCATCCTTGGCAGAACTCGCGAATATCTGGATCTAGATTTTGTTATACCATCTAAGGCGGTAAAGGTAGCGAGAGCGATCGCTCGTCATTACAAAGCTGGTTTTGTGTTACTTGATGCAGAACGACAAATTGCGCGTGTGGTTTTTCCCCACGCCACGGCTGACTTTGCCCAACAGGAAGGAAATAGCTTAGAAATTGATTTGCACAGACGGGATTTTACAGTAAATGCGATCGCTTATAATCCCCATACACAAGAAATCATCGATCCTCTGCAAGGTTACGAAGATTTACAACAGGGCATTTTGCGAATGGTATCACCTGCAAACCTAGAAGATGACCCTTTACGGTTAATGCGAGGTTATCGCCAAGCCGCCCAATTAGATTTTACTATTGAGCCAGCTACTCAAGCCGTAATTCGTTCTTTGGCATCGCATATTAGCAAAGTTGCAGCCGAACGAGTTAGGGTAGAAATTGGTTATTTGCTGGCAAATTCTCAGGGGACTCCTTGGATCACAACTGCTTGGGAAGATGGTTTACTTGCTCCTTTTTTCAAAAATGCCACCCCTGAAAGCTTGCTCAAACTAGCAGCAGTTGACGAAGCAGCTGCTTTACTCAGCCAAAATTGGCAACAATTAGGCGCACAACTGCAAGAATATGTCCGCGACAGTATTAAAACCACTTGGTTAGGTATTGCCAAACTTGCTTGTCTTGTCAACCCCAATCCGCAATTAGCAGAAATAGAGTTACAGGAACTAACTTATAGTCGTGCCGAAATTCGTGGTGTAACCACTGTTCTAAAACTATTACCGCAACTTCAAGTAGTCGATATGTCCTTGCGAGAACAATACTTGTTGTTCCGTGACGCAGATATTGTGTTTCCCGCTACGGCAGTGCTAGCTGTAGCACTCAATAATTTGGTAGAGGCGATGTCTGTTGAGAAGCCACTACACACAACAGTCGCTACAACTCTAGAAACCAAACTAAGGAATTGCCAAGTCTTAGCACCTTTGATCAACCGTTACCTAAACCCTGATGATCTGGTCGCTCATCCCACTCTACTAGTGAACGGCAAGGATTTGATCATAACATTAGATATTCCAGCCTCGGCAATCATCGGTCAACTGCTGACAGAAATTGCCGTAGCACAAGCTGAGGGGAAAGTCTCAACGCCAACAGAGGCGATCGCATTTGCACGTCAGTTACTTAAAGGATAAGTAATCAAGCAAACATGATATAACTTGAAATCTGCTGTAATATATGCGATCGCTATTTGGAAACAACCTGAAGCGATCGCGATCGCCCACCAAGACTAAAAACCACGTTTCTTTTTACCAGTGTGTAGTTACCTACACCGAACGTCTCAAACAGTTTTACCTTAGTGTCACACATCGCTTAAGTTTTGGAACGCCTTGTAAACAAGATATGTTAGATTTCTTTATTCCTACTTACATAACTTTTGTACAACAAGATACATTAAATGGTAGTTTAGTAGCAAAGGAACCAAAAAGTATGGCCGTCAGTAGCCCTGAAGTCATCCGTCATATATTGATTGGGCTGGGATATTTAGCTCCTGAAATAGATCCTAAGCCGGATCTGACTAAATTTGCTCCCTGGAAGCGGAATAACAACTCCTTAACAGATGCTCCTACTGAAGAAGCGATTAAAAAGTTTCAGAAGCAGTATTCACAAAAACTTGTGGTTAATGGTAACGCTGATGCTGATACTCGAACTGTAATGGAAGATACAGTCATAGGACTTCAGAATAGATTGAAGTTTCACGGTTTCGCAACCAATGCCGAAATTCCTCCAAACAAGCCATTTTATGGGCCAGCCACTTATACAGCAGTCAAGAAATTTCAGAAATCTCAGGGTTTAACTGAAAATGGCATTGCTACTATTGAACAGCGTCAAATTCTCCAGCTACCTACTCTAACAAATAAGCCCCAACCTCAGCCACAGACCCAACTCAGGCTGATCGATTTATGGTTTCAATTCAAAAAGAATCCTCAAAATCCTTCTTACATCGCAGCCCTAAATAACTTACAACAAAATCTACCCAAGGACGTTTTACACAAAGTTACCAACAAATGGAGGGGGACAAACGATCAAAATCCTGAAATTGTCAAGCTGACGAATTTGTTCACTTATTATGATGACAACAATCAAAATCATCGTGATGCACTAACTCACTTACAAAGTCAGATCACCCCAGCTATTTATAAAGAATTTATTAGTCTCTGGAATAAGAAGTAATATGAAGTTTTTGCCCCCTTTTTTAAGGGGGGTTGGGGGGATCAAAAGCCTGTGAGGCAACTCTAAAGGACTTGTGTGTACACCGTACGCTTGCGGGGAACTCAGGGCCCCCTCTGGGGATTAGCTACGGTGTACACACATCTTTTTGCTGGGTGCAAAATGTGTGTTGATCCCCCTAAATCCCCCTTTTTAAGGGGGACTTTGAGAGTTTTTTGCCCCCCTTTTTAAGGGGGGTTGGGGGGATCAAAAGCCGATGGCGCAACTCTAGAAGACTTGTGTGTACACCGTAGCTGGGGATTAGGGGCAGGGAGACAAAGCTACGCTTTGGCGGGGTGGGGTTCTTCGGGTTTAATAAGCAATCAAGCGGACATGATATAAACTACCCACCGTTGATGCAACGCAAGTGAGTTTGACAAACCTATCCCCGTCTTGAACTCAAGTTAAAATCTGCCTGTCCTTCTCCGGCTCGGAGAGGGACAGGTTTTGCGTAGTAAAACCAGGGAGAGGTTTTTTCTTCGGCTAATTAAGCCAATACCATCTGACCCGTTGAACTCACGCCCTTAGTCGGAAAACACCACAATTACTAATGAATAACTCAAACTGTTCACGCCTAGACGTAGTGAAACAGCATTTATTTTCTTAAACAGTCGATAATGTAAATAAATGTAATAAAACTCTCAGGCAGGACAGAAGCATTTATGCGTGTAATTTTGATGACTGGTAAAGGCGGCGTGGGCAAAACTTCCGTTGCTGCTGCAACTGGACTCCGTTGTGCAGAACTAGGCTATCAGACATTGGTTTTGAGTACAGATCCGGCTCATTCTTTGGCAGACAGTTTTGACATAGAACTAGGACATGCACCCCAAAAAATTCGCCCAAATCTGTGGGGTGCTGAACTGGATGCGCTGCAAGAACTAGAGGGAAACTGGGGTGCTGTAAAACGTTACATTACTCAAGTTTTACAGGCAAGGGGTTTAGACGGCGTACAGGCAGAAGAATTGGCAATTTTACCAGGCATGGATGAGATTTTTGGCTTGGTAAGGATGAAACGCCATTACGATGAAGGTGAGTTTGATGTTTTAATTATCGACTCAGCCCCCACGGGCACAGCACTGCGCTTGCTGAGTTTACCAGAAGTTGGTGGCTGGTATATGCGCCGTTTTTACAAACCATTTCAA
Source organism: Nostoc sp. FACHB-888 (assembly GCF_014696655.1). Taxonomy (NCBI): domain Bacteria; kingdom Bacillati; phylum Cyanobacteriota; class Cyanophyceae; order Nostocales; family Nostocaceae; genus Nostoc; species Nostoc sp. FACHB-888. The sequence continues at coordinate 46,323 of NZ_JACJQM010000034.1, forward strand.
AACATCTCGGTAGCGCTTCGACCTTTGGTTGAACCTTTTTTCAGACCAATTGCTGGTTTTTCGCTACCAGATAAAGAGGTGATGGATGCACCTTATGAGTTTTATGAACAAATTGAAGCTCTAGAAAAAGTATTAACAGACAATACTCAAACCTCAGTGCGTCTAGTGACTAATCCCGAAAAGATGGTGATTAAAGAATCTCTTCGCGCCCATGCTTATCTGAGTTTGTATAATGTTGCAACAGATTTAGTAGTGGCTAATCGAATTATTCCTAGCGTTGTCCAAGACCCATTTTTCCAACGTTGGAAGGAAAGCCAGGAGCAATATCGCCAAGAAATTCATGATAATTTCCACCCTTTACCTGTAAAAGAAGTTCCACTTTTTTCTGAGGAAATGTGTGGATTGGCGGCATTAGAACGCCTGAAGGAAACCCTCTATAAAGATGAAGATCCAACTCAGGTTTATTACAAAGAAACGACTATGAGAGTCGTGCAAGAACAAAACCAATACAGCTTGGAAATTTATTTACCTGGGATTCCTAAAAACCAAGTTCAACTGAGTAAGAATGCTGACGAATTAAACATTACTATTGGCAACCACCGTCGTAACTTAGTTTTGCCGCAAGCCTTAGCAGCACTACAACCAGGAGGGGCAAAGATGGAAGATGACTATCTAAAAATCCGCTTCACTGACAATATAAGAGTTTAATTTTGTCGCTACAGCAATGTTCGACAAGAAGCCAAAACTAAAAAGCAAGAATCTTCTCTTGTAGCTAGTACAGACGCGAATTTTTGAGCGTCTGTTTTTGTAAGATTTTGATTAATTTTTATCAAAGGTAAATAAATATTTTTATTAGTGATTTGCCCGTAGTTTTACTGAAGACACTTTGATTAATTAAATCTGAAAATGGCTTTAGATTTAATTATGTCACTTTGCAAATTATTAATTGATTTTCTTATAAGCAATGATTTCCAACCCTGAACAAGATTTGTCCTTATGCCGCCATGAAGAAAGTTTATTACGCCGCATTACAAACCGTATCCGACGAAGCTTAGAGTTGGAAGAAATTATCACGGTGACAACGGCAGAGGTGCGATCGCTATTAAACACTGACCGAGTGATGATTTACAAATTTCATCCCGATGCTAGTGGTCAAGTGATTGCTGAGTCAATTTACGAAAATCGTTTACCATCGCTACTGGGGCTAAATTTTCCTGCTGATGATATTCCAGCTACTGCCCGTGAACTATTTATGAAATCACGGGTGCGTTCTGTTGTTAACGTTGATACTCAAGAGATTGGTCAAAGTCACCTCCATGACTTGGAAAATGGAGAAACTATATCAGAGGAGATCCGTTACCGCCCTGTAGATTCATGTCATGTTGAATACTTGAGTGCAATGGGAGTTAAATCATCTGTAGTAGCGCCCATTATTGATCAAGATCAGCTCTGGGGGTTGCTGGTGTCTCATAATTCCCAAGCGCGTTTGATTTCAGAATATGAACTAGAAGCAGTACAAATGGTAGTTGATCAGCTGTCAGTAGCGATCGCTCAAAGTACCCTGCTCACTCAAGTCCGCAAAACAGCCGAACGGGAAACTATCATTAACCGCATTGCTACCCTACTACATTCACTACCCACAATTGTATTACAACCAGCCTTAGAAGCAGCTGTTGCTGCCTTTAATGGTGTTGGTGGTCGTCTTTGCATTAGAAATGCAGCTTTTGATTTTCACAATGGCAACATCAGCAGCTTAACAGAATGTTTAATACCAGGAAATAATTGTGCCAGGCTTTATATCTGTGGGCAGCAACCTGTAATGCCAGAACAAACCATATATCCATTGATAGAGCAGTATAGCGTTTGGCAGGAACACTACAAGTCTGGTAAATACGATACTTGGGCCATTTCAGATATATATCAAACTTCTAACTTGCGAAGTCTGCAAGTTACTTTTCAACCAACTAAAATTCGCAGTATGTTGATGATCCCACTTCAGTATCGTCAGCAGTTGCTAGGCTATTTAAGTATTTTCCGCAATGAAATAGATACAGAAACTCTCTGGGCGGGGCAGTATGACAGCGATCAAAGGCAACTCTACCCACGTTTATCGTTTGAGGTTTGGCGCGAATCTAAAAAAGCACAAGCTCAAAAATGGACAAGCGAAGAAATTGAACTAGCTACAGACATCGGAAAACACTTTGCTTCAGCAATTCAGCAGTATGAACTATACCAACAGGTGCAAACCTTTAATGAAAATTTAGAAAAACAAGTTAAAAGGCGCACAGTTGAGTTGCAACGGACAAGTGAACAACAACAGGCTGTGTTCAAAGTTATTGCCGAGATTCGAGAATCTCTTGACACAAATATTATTTTTCAAACAACTACTAAAGAAGTTTGTCAATTAATCAAAGCCGATCGAGTTTCTGTTTATCGTTTCGATTCTAATTGGGGTGGTGAATTTGTCGGGGATTTCGAGGCTGCTAGTCCATACTGGTCGAATGAGTCTGAACTAGGTATTAATACAGTTTGGAATGACACCTATTTACAAGAGACACAGGGAGGGCGCTATCGCAACAATGAAACATTTGCTGTGGATGACATCTACAATATGGGGTTTGCTCAGTGTCATATCGACAATCTAGAACAGTTTCAAATTCACGCTTTTGTGCTTGCTCCGATCTTTGTTGGGCAAAAACTTTGGGGTTTGCTGGCAACTTATCAACACACTGGCCCTCGTCAATGGAAAGCTTCTGAAGTTAACTTTCTTAGTCAGATTGCTGCCCAAATGGGAGTAGCACTCCAGCAAGCAGAATTACTCACGCGAACAAAACAGCAGACGTTAAGTTTGCGACAAGGGGCAGAACAACAACGCGTATTATTTGAAGTTGTTGCCAAAATTCGAGAATCTCTTGATCTAAAGACAGTCTTTGCCGCAACTGTGTGTGAAGTCCGTCGGTCTTTGAATGCTGACAGAGTGGTAGTATACCGCTTTGACCCGAATTCCGAACTTGATGAAGGTGAAATTGTTTCAGAGGATCTTTTGCCAGAGTTTACTTCTGCTTTAACATTAAAGATTCAAGACAACTGCTTTAAGAAGAAGTATGATGCCCTCTATCGTCAGGGACGCATCCACGCGATCGCTGATATCCACAACTCTGGGCTGAATGTTTGTTATGTCCAAATGCTGGATCAACTTCAAGTTAAAGCCAATTTAGTCTTACCACTGGCTAAAAGTAATGAATTGTGGGGTTTGTTGTGCATTCACCAGTGCGACCAACCGCGTGAATGGCAATCCTCAGAAATCCAGTTCGTTATCCAAGTTGCTGCACAGCTTTCTGTAGCGCTAGAACAAGCTGATTTACTTGAACAAACTAAACATCAGGCTGCTGATTTGCAACAAGCGGCAGAACAACAACGCGTATTATTTGAAGTTGTTGCAAAAATCCGGGAATCTTTGAACTTAGATATGATTTTTCAAACAACCACTCAAGAAATTTGCAAATCACTGCAAGCGGATCGTGTGGCTGTCTATCGTTTTAATCCAGATTGGAGTGGTGAATATATCGCCGAGTTTGTGGGTGATGGGTGGGTAAAACTTGTAACTTCTAGTTTAAAAACAGTTTGGGAAGATAGCTATTTACAAGAAACCGAAGGTGGACGATATCGCCACAATGAAAGCTATATAGTTGATGATATCTATAAGTCTGGTCATTCGGAGTGTCACATTGCGGCTCTGGAGAAATTACAGGCAAAAGCTTATGCGATCGCACCTATATTTATCGGACAACAGCTATGGGGCTTACTAGCAGCTTATCAGAACTCTGCACCCCGCCATTGGGAAGCCTCAGAAATGAAGTTCATCACTCAAATTGCCAATCAGCTTGGGGTTGCACTCCAACAAGCCCAGTTACATAATCAAACCAAAGAGCAGACCCAAAAGCTGGCTACAGCTTTGCATGATTTACAACAAACTCAAACCCAACTGATCCAAACTGAGAAAATGTCCTCACTGGGTCAACTGGTAGCTGGTATTGCTCACGAAATTAATAACCCGGTGAACTTCATTTATGGCAATATCAATCATGTCAATGATTATGCCGAAGATTTACTCAGTATACTAGACCTCTATGTGCAAAACTGCCCTAACCCCAACTTTGAAATTCGCGATCGCTCTGAAGAAATAGACTTAGAATTTATCATGGAGGATTTGCCCAAAACTCTATCTTCCATGAAAGTTGGAATTGATCGCATCCGGCAAATTGTCTTGGGTTTACGGAATTTCTCCCGTCTTGACCATGCAGAAATGAAGCCAGTTAATATTCATGAGGGCATTGATAGCACCTTGCTCATTTTGCAGCATCGCTTGAAAGCAAAACCAGAGAGTCCAGCGATTAAATTAGTCAAAGAGTACAGCAACCTGCCTTTAGTAGAGTGCTATGCCGGGCCACTAAATCAGGTATTTATGAATGTTTTAAGCAATGCGATCGATGCCCTAGAAGATTATAGGGAATCTCAAGTAAAACCTGATGGCAATCAAATTACTATCAGCACTGCTTTCGGAGAGCTTGAAGGCAATGTTAAGAGTGTAGTAATTCGCATTGCAGATAATGGACCAGGAATACCCGAAGCCTTAAGGGCAAGAATTTGTGACCCATTTTTTACTACTAAACCAGTAGGAAAAGGCACTGGTTTGGGGTTATCAATAAGTTATCAGATTGTTGTAGATAAACACGGTGGTGTATTTAAATGTGATTCTCAGCCGGGTTTAGGTACAGAATTTTGGATTGAAATTCCAGTGATACAAATCACCAAATCGCTCTATCAACTTCCAGAGATGGAGGAGTCATCGCCCTAAAACAGCCACAGCCAAACTGGGAGAGTAATCAGTAATACTATAGCCCCAGCAGCTAAGGCAGTAACTGCCAGATCGCGATCGAGATTGAATGTTTCAGCAATTATCAGCGTACCGAAAGCTGGGGGCATGGCCATTTGTAAGACAATTACCTTTGCTGTGGAACCAGTTAATCCAAACAGTGGTAATGTGCTGCCCAATATCAAGGGAACTAACAGCATTTTGATTCCCAAGCTCATCGCTACTTGTGGTAGGCTACTCCAAGATTTGATTAGCGCCAGTCGCATTCCAATTAACACCAGAGATAAAGCTACACTACTCCAAGCAAATTTTTCTAGCCAGAATTCCGTGACTGTGGGAATTGCCACTTCTCGAACCAACAAGCCAAATCCGAAACTCCATAGGGCAGGATTAATTAAGATGGCTTTAATAATCTGCCAATGATTTTGGGAACCGCCGTTAAAACGGGCTGCTAGAAAAACACCCAAGCCATAAGTTCCTAGTAATGTACCTAGTAAATCGTAAAATAACGCCCAAGCAAAGTATTCCTTGCCTAGTATTGCTAAGGTAATGGGAAAGCCCAGATAACCTGTATTACCAAACATTGCGGCTAGGAGCAAGCTAGCCTGAGTTGGTGCTTGAAGGACAGTATTTCTAAAATAGGCTTGTCCTTTAATTCCTAACCAAGCTAAAAATGCTCCTAGTAAAATGGCTAGATAAGCGATCGCAGGTGCAATCCAAATTTGCCCTGACAAGCTGGATTGACGCAAAAAGGATACTATGCTTATGGGTACTCCCACCCAAAACAGAAACTGTCCTAAACGTGTAGGAACTGTCACAGGTAATTTGCGTCCCAGAATGAAACCTACCAGGACTAATCCTCCCAGCTTGACGTATAGTTCTAAAAGATTTGTCAATATTTCTCCTAAGAACCATAAATGTAAAATGCTACCTGTTACATCTACTTTTGTCCAGTGCAAAATCTGTTATGGCTATCCCACAGAAACAGGAGTTTACCGTTGAATAAGGCTGGGTTTTCTGAAAAACCGCAAAACTCATCGAATGACCTTGGTGATGATATTCCAGTGGCTGTACGCGATGCCCCTGTTGCAGCGCCTAAAATGTGGTTGCAACCCAAAATTATGCTGATTGGGGGAATTGCGGGATTTGTCTTGCTGGGTTTAATTAGTGGGTTTTTTCTTTTCGTTACTGCACCCAAAAAAACCGCAGATTCTCAACCCTCACCCACTACTTCTGCACCCACACCAACTACAGAATCTAGTAATTCTGTCAACGCTCTATTAGGGCATCTGGCATACCCAGAAGCTCCTGTGTCAGAACTAGTAACCATCTCCGCAAATAGGGGCATTAGAATGCGAAAAGCTGCTGCCCAAAAGTTTGAGGAGATGGTAGCAGAAGCGCGGAGTGCAGGTGTAACTTTAGTACCAATTTCTGGCTTTCGCTCAATCAAAGATCAGGAACCGTTGTTTTTTAGTGTCGGTGCCCAGCGAAATCAAACACCAGCACAACGAGCTGCCCTCAGCGCTCCTCCTGGTCATAGCGAACATCACACAGGTTATGCTGTAGATATTGGAGACGGAGCAGTACCAGCTACTAATCTCCAAACCAATTTTGACAATACCAAGGCTTATCGGTGGCTGCAAGCAAATGCAGCGCGTTTTAGCTTTGAAATGTCATTTCCTAAAAATAATACTCAAGGTGTGAGTTATGAGCCTTGGCACTGGCGTTTTGTAGGCGATCGCAATAGCTTAGAAACGTTCTACAAAGCCAGAAATCTGAAACCCGCTCAGATATCGCCATCGGAGCCAAAATAATTCGTAATTATTACCTTGCTTCTTATAATGGAGGCTGAAGAACTACTTCCTTAAGAGCTGGACAGTAGTATTCAGCAATTTTCTTAGCGATCGCATCTGGTCGAGAAATTTTATCTAGGTTGCAAAGTAAGATCACGGTAATTCTGTCATCAATAAAGCGGGTAATATTACTTGCAAATCCTAGTATCGAACCATTATGACCAACTACTCGGCGATCGCTATAATTCAATACCCACCAACCTAAACCTGCAACATATCTCAACTTTTCCCAATCATCGCCTTGATTTGGAAAATGAGGTGTCCACATCAGATCAAGGGTTGATTGCTTTAGCAAAGTCGCAGCAAAAAGCGCCTGTTCCCACTTCACCATATCTTCCACACTGGAAAGTTGACCTCCAGCAGAATAGGTAACAGAAGGACTGTAGTAAGGTTTGTTAACGAGTTTGCTGTTTGGCAAGCGATAGCCAGCAGAGCGGTGCGGCACAATATCTTTGGGATCATTCATTACGGTTGCATTCATTCCCAAAGGAGCAAAAATGTGCTCTTGCAACAAATCTCCATAAGATTTTTCAGTAACCTTTTCTAGGATCAAACCCAGTAGATAGTAGCCTGTATTGTCATAGGCGCTAAAGTCACCCGGTTGGAACTTGAGGGGTAGGTGAGTAACTAGAGCCAAAATTTCAGATTTAGATAAATCAAGATGGGTAATTTCCCAGTAGTTTGGCGTGTCGGTATAGCTGGGAAGTCCAGACTGATGAGACAGAATATGCCCGATTGTGACATTTTGCCACGTTAGGGGTAGATGATCGAGATAATTTGCGATCGCTTCTTTTAGCGAGATTATCCCTTGCTCCACCAGCATCATTGTGACTGTAGCGGTGAAAGTTTTACCGACAGACGCAATTTCATAAACTGTCTGTTCAGTCGCTGAAACAGAGTGTTCAACATTCGCCAGTCCATAGCCCTTAACTAAAACAGGTTCACCTTCCTGTACCACTGCCACAGAAAGCCCCGGAATCTGATTTCTAGTCATTGTGGCTTGAATATAGTAATCAATCACGATTGACCTCATTTTTTTTGGTGATGGGGTGATAGGACAAGGGGCGTATTGAACAAGTTTCTCCCTTGTCTCTTCTCCATGCCCAATCCCCAATTTCATGATTTCTCAGGCACTGGTTTCTGGTACTTACCTGGATACTTGCGCTGAAAATATTCTTCCATAATTTCTAAAATCATCGGCGCAGCAATGCTACCACCACCGCCGCCAGAATGTTCTGCAAATGCCACAATTAGAACTTCTGGTTGATCAGCAGGCGCATAGGCTCCAAACCAAGCGTGATTTTGCTTAACACGACCCTTCCAAGCTTCGGCGGTGCCACTCTTACCAGCGACTGGGGGAACTGTTGGCTGCATCAAAGCCTTACCTGTACCTTCAGCTACTACTTTCCGTAGTCCCTGACGGAGAACACTTATGGTTGTTGGCTTCATATTTAAAGATTCTCGCCAGCTTTTTGCTTCTTCATTGTCTTTAAGTAAATGCGGCTGGACTCGGTAGCCACCATTGGCCGGCACGGCGAACATGATGGCGACTTGTAAAGGTGTAGTTTGTAAGGCACCTTGACCAATTGACATATTAATGCTGTCACCTACAGTCCAAGGTATCTTCCAAGTTTTCTGCTTCCATGTCTCATCTGGTACTAAACCTTTTGCCTCTTCCTTGGGAAACTCAAAGCCGGTTTTTTGGCCAAATCCATACTTGCGAGTCCATTCAATTAAAGTTGGGCCACCGACTCCCCGACCAATTTGATAGAAGAAGGTATCACTGCTCCACTGTAATGCACCGACAAAACCCAATGGGCCGAATCCAGCATGATTCCATTCACCAAATCGGGTACCGCCAAAGTTTAAGGAACCGTAGGTTTGCAAGACTGTGCTAGGAGAAAATTTACCGGATTCTAGACCGGCTGTGGTGGTGACAATTTTAAAGGTGCTAGCGGGTGGAAAAGCACTGAGGGCGCGATTTACCAAGGGATGATCTGAACCTTGTACAGTTTCCCAATCTTTTTGAGTGAGTTTCTGCTTTGAGAAAATATTGGGGTCAAAGGTGGGGTGAGATACCATTGCTAAAACGGCACCGTTCTTTGGGTCAAGTGCCACGATCGCACCGTCGCGATCGCCCAAAGCTTTTTCTGCTGTCTTTTGCATATTTAAATCTATGGTCAAGTGCAAATCATTACCAGCTTTCGCCTGTTTCTCTCCCAAAACCCGGAGCGGCCGACCTGCACCATCTACTTCTACCTGCTGACCGCCCCATTCGCCCCGCAGCATTTTCTCATAAGCTTTTTCAACTCCCATTTGACCAATCACATCACCCAATCTATAGCCTTCCTGCTTCTTTTCTTTTAACTGATCGGCGGTCAGTTCTCGCGTATATCCTAATACATGAGCTAATTCCCTACCGTGGGGGTAGTAACGAACGGCTTCTGTATGAATTTCCACACCTTGAAGATCGGTTTCATACTCTTTCAATGCCGTAATTTGCGCTTCGTTCAAGTCACGGGCAATTCGTATGAGTGAAGAAGAGTTAGCACCTGCCTCTTCTAGTTTCTTTTCCATTTCTTCTTCGGAAACGTCGAGAATTTGAGATAGACGTGCTCCCACAACTGACCATGCTGGCTTAGTATGTGCCATTGGCCACAAATATACAGAGCGAGGATAGCGAGTACTGGCTAAAAGTTTGCCATTGCGGTCAAAAATGTTGCCTCGTTCTGGTTGTTTGGGAATCATCCGAATTCGATTTGACTCGGCTCTTTTTCGGTGGTTTGTTCCTTCAGTAATTTGCAAATATGCCAAACGAACGCTGATTCCCGTCACCATAAATAGAGTAAATATCATTAAAAATATTGATTGGAAACCACGTCCAACGGTACGCGTATCTTTTTTGCTGCCAATTGATGGGAATAAGGACATAAGACAAATAGTGATTCCAATAGCGGTATTATTTGTATACAATTACTCTAAATTCATACCCACTAGTGGGTATAAAAGAATTGGGCGAGTATATTATTGAACAATGGTTTTTGGGGGATACAATAAACCAAAGTGTCAAATTTAGTCTGCCCAATAGACTATTGACAAAATTACGTAAGATCACGGCATTCTACTAAGGATTATGGCTCAAATTGTCATGCAGAATCAAAGGGGGATAACAACTTTTCAGCCACTTGATGTTGAACTGCGTAATGTCTTCAAGTTTTTTAACCAAGAACCAGCAGTACATGGAATAGATTTGGATGTTAAACAGGGAGAATTTTTTAGTATTTTAGGCCCCTCCGGTTGTGGTAAAACAACAACACTGCGCTTAATTGCTGGGTTTGAGATCGCTGACGCTGGTAAGGTTTTGATTCAAGGTCAGTCTATGACTAATGTGCCGCCTTACCGCCGACCCGTCAATACTGTATTTCAAAGTTACGCTCTATTTAACCACCTGAATATCTGGGATAACATTGCTTTTGGACTGCGGTTAAAAAAAATACGCAAATCGGAAATTGAAGCTAGAGTCCAAGAAGCTTTAAAACTAGTAAAAATGGAAAGTTTGCGATCGCGCTTTCCCAATCAACTTTCTGGTGGTCAACAGCAGCGAGTCGCCTTAGCAAGGGCCTTAGTCAACCGTCCCACCGTTGTACTACTGGATGAACCTTTAGGGGCGTTAGATTTAAAACTGCGTAAAGAAATGCAGGTTGAGTTATCAAATTTACACAAAGATTTGGGATTGACCTTTGTGATGGTGACACACGACCAAGAAGAAGCATTATCTTTGAGCGATCGCATTGCAGTGATGAACCAAGGCAAAATTGAACAAGTTGGCACTCCTAGCCAAATTTATGAACGTCCTTGCACATCCTTTGTTGCTAATTTTATTGGCGATACTAATTTATTTAGCGGTGAAATCGTAGCAGTAGACTCTTCTAATGTTCAAATTTCGACAAAAACGGGACTTTCAATTGTCGTTAGCCGCGCTGAAGATACACCATCTGAATTATCACAAGCGGTGGTAGTAAGTGTACGCCCAGAAAAAATACAGCTTTCGCTTTATCCACCCAATTTGCCAACTAACTGCTTTGAAGGACGGCTTGTCAATATTATGTATTTGGGTACACACGTTAATTATGTTGTGCAATTAACAAATAGTACTGGCATAAATGTGTTGCAACCTAATACTTTTGGCACTTTACCAGACCGCAACACACCCATCTACGCTTGGTGGGCAGAAAATGATTGTTTAGCTATTAGTCAATAGTTATAAGAATCGGCTTATATAAGATTAAATAATAAAATAAGACCTTGACCCTGTACTAGAAATATTAACCCATGTCAATTTTGAAAAGAGTTCCTTGGGTGTCTTTGGCGCTAGTACTGCTTAGTTACAGTACTTTGGGCTGGGTAATATCTGAAACACGCGCTCCTTTATTTGTGTGGCTGGTGACAGTGGTTGCTATCTTACTTTTAGTAGTAACGTTGACCATTCCTTGGCTAAAAATGACATATTATTTGAATGTTTTGTTGAAATCAAATACTAGGTCTTTCGGCGTTGCCGTTTTAGCAGCTTTCTTGTTTTTTATTATGATTGCTTGGTTTCGGGTATTTCTTGATACTTTACTCATCATTTCGGCAACTATATTAGTCAGGATAGACTTTCAGATGGCAGGTCTTAGAGAAGGGCTAGCCTTTTGGACTACGTCTACCTTTTCATTGATAGGTTTGGCTTTGGGTGCGCTAATTCACCAGTTAATATATTTTTAAATTCCGCTAATGTTATCTTAAAACTTTGACGAGACGCTACGCGTAGCTTGCTTCCCCGCAAGGGTACGCTAACTAACGCAAAGTTACAAGATTTTATCGCAGCTTGCTATGATGCTTGTGAGGTAAGAAAAGCTTTGGCGGTCAAGTTGGTTTACTTAGATTACTTGTACGAATAAATCCAAACTATTTTAGATGTGTCTTTAGGTTCGATAACAGGTTGGAAACAAGCATATAAGCAACATGGAATTGATGGACTGAGGTTGAATTACACTTGTCGGTATCAAAAGTTCTAGCTTTCTCTAAATCCCCCAATAAATTGGGGGACTTTGATTCCAGTTCTCCCCTTAAAAAGCAGGACTGTTTCATTCGATAAGGTCATGATTTTGTCAAGAGTAGTCGCTGTGAAATTTAGGAAAGTGGGAAAAAGAAAAATTACCACTTCAATGGATAAATATAAGTGCGTTGGCAAAGCCTTGCCGAAGGCATCGCCATTTTCTTGTCCAATCAGATTTTTTACTCACCTGATTTTTTTGCTTGAAACGCTTGCAAATCAACGCCTTTTAGGGAATCAAACAGCCCTGCTTTAAAAAGGGGTTAGGGAGGATGTAATAGTGCCTATCACAGCAAAATACTTTTCAAACAACCTCTAAGTGAGAAGTATTAACACCTCAAACCTAGCTGTTAATTTAGAAAGTGAAGGTAGTACGAAGTACACCCACGGTTGTTGTATCGTTATTGCTATTACTTTCAGGATTAAAAAGGACAAATGCACCCGGAGTAATGCTGATATTGTCGTTAATCCGAAAGCGGTAGTAAGCCTCTAAATGGTATGGAACAGCCCTGTTTACACCTGCGGGTGCGAGAGTAGCCGCACCACCAGCATCGGTGCGATATAGTGGCTGACCAAAAATAATACCTGCATTGTTCCCCTTTTGAAATAAATCGTTGAAATGAAGGCCTGTCATCCAACTGGTAAAGGTAGTAGAAGCATCAATTTTCCCAGAAGAATCGTCAACAAAAAATGCCGCGCCATAACCAGACAAAGCAATGTTTGGAGTAAATCGCCAAGAAACAGTTCCACCAACAGAGTTAAGTTTTACAGGTGTTCCTAAATCAACACCTGCTAAAGCACCGATATCATTAGTAGTTAATCCAGTGCCAAGAATGTTTATCTCGTGATAGCTATTGGCATAATTTAGACCAATATCTATAGAAGTGCTTGGTCTAAAAGTTAATTGAGCTGCTACTACACTACTACCCGCAAATACGCTAGATCCCAAAGGTGTTCCAGAAACTCCTGGTTGTACTTCGGCAGCTTGTTGAGGAATGTTAGCGTTTGCATTACCGTACAAAGCTCTAAAATCCAGTTGGTCTGAAATGTTAAAAATAAAACCAGCAGCAGATGCTAAACCAGAACCAGAAGTACCACCAGAAACACGCACTACAGGGTTCAAACTGGCGAAGCGAGAAATTGCCTCTTGTCCTTCACCATAAAAAGGAGTAACAGGAGGAAAAGCATCCGACACTTCCGCAGCAGTCCCACCAAATAATGTCAGTTTATCAGCAACCGGAAAGATGTAAAGCAACTTGTAAAGCTGAAGAGAGTTAGCACCGATTGCTGTTAGTGTTTTGGGATCAACCCCAGGAAATTGAGGTTCAAAACTAGTACGAGCGCTGCTAGAACTGAGAATTGGTGATACTAGTCCTAAACTCTCTTGAAGGCTACCACTTCCATCAACACCACCTAAGAAATTATATGCTTGCAACCCAGTAATCAGTAAGTCTTTACCGGTGAAACTGGTGGTAAGATTTAACCGGACTCGGTTTGTCAGGATAATATTAGGGTCATCCCGATCTGGAGCGCCTCCTGTTGCACCAAGAGCTGAAATAATTACTTCACCACTGAGTTTGGTCGTTGTAGAAAACTGATTGGCCTCTAATTGAGCGGTGCGAGCTTCCACAGCATCTACTCGACCTTGCAATGTAGCTAATTCAGCCGAAAATTCTGCAGTTTTTGCAAGGTAGCTAAATCTTGTTTTGTTACCAAATCACTAGTTGCGGTGGCAATTAGCTCATTTACCCGATCTAAACAAGCATTCAAACCTGCGGCAAATTCATAACGAGTCAGCGCTCGGTTCCCCCGATATGTGCTGTTTGGATAGCCAGCAATACAACCATAGCGCTCGACTAGAGATTGTAATGCAGCAAAAGCCCAATCTGTAGGTTGGACATCTGATAATTGCGATACAGATGTTACCTGTGCTAACAAATCTCTTCTAAGAGAGGGGCGGGAAAACTCCGAAGTAGTTTGAGAAAAATCACCAGATGGAGGCAGTGTTAATTCAGAACTTTTATCATTCTCGTTGATTGTTCTAGAACTAGCTTGATTTTTAAAATTGGCTCCTTTTTCAGAAAACTTTATAGTCTGGGTATTATCTACACCTGTTTTAATTACTCTTATCGCCAGCACAGGTGACCATCCACCAAGTAAGCACAGAAAAATTACTCCACTAACAGAAGCTAGGAAATTTATTTTCACCGTTTCTCCTTACAACCAACAATATGTATTTCAAAGCATTGTTTGAAATACAAAATACACCTTTATTTATTAAAATATAGTTTGTGTAAAAAAAGAGAGCTTTTAGTTTTTTATATCTACTAATAAATTTATAACCTGCATAGTAATTCCTAATTTTAAATAGATATTTTGTAGCTATTTATATAATTCTAATAACCATGATTTATTAAACTTATAATAAAATTTTTATATCGGTTTTCTGCCCTTGTGAGGATACAAGAACGACACTCTCCTCTTTGATCTTCCAGAGGGGGCTATGATGGATGCACCTCATCTGATTAGGAAACCCTGTATATACACTTTTTATCTATTTCAGAAATATATTTTGTTTGAGTATTAAAAAACAGGTAATTATAAGATTACATCTTAGTGCTTGATCAAGCAAGTATCTTAGAATAATATTGCTGCTTTCTCAACAATATTATCTTTTGTTTGGTTTTAAATATTACCATTTATCAAACTAAACTAAGTAGCTTACCATCACAATCAAGCTTTAGTAAGCAATTTGCTCAAAACTACTATTTATTATAAGTAACCAACTTTACACAAAGAATGAATAATATAAGAAGTTTCTTAACTCATCGCAAGGCTTCCGACACGCTCCCGCGAACGCTCGTTTTCATAAAAAGCCGTGGGAAAATCGAAGTCATTAGCCATTAGTCAAAAGTCATTGGTAAGCTATTACGCCTTCTCTACGTGACGCTGCGCGAACGTAAAAGCAAGCTACGCACAGTGTCTCGTAGGAGCGTCAAGATTGCTGATTCGTAGATTCTGAATTCTTCTTTAATCCAAAATCTAAAATTGAATTACTCGTCAATCTGCCATGAATCCTTAGTTAATTCTTCATCCAGAATTTTCTTAGGACGCACAATGATAATAATTTGTCCTAGTAAGGGAATTTCTGGTTCAGTTTCAAACCACTGAAAATCTAATTCACCACCATTTTCAACGACAAAATAGCTAGAGGCATCCCATTCTCGTTTGGCACGATCTACCACAACTACAACGGGACCCATTTGGCTTTGGTTTTGGATGGGGAAGCGATCGCTATTCGCTAAAATCACTACTGGATCTTCTGCCGCTAACAGCACTTGCCAACCTGGTAATGGTATCCAAGCTTGCTCTCCAGAAAACTTAACCAGGCGAAATGGTTCAATTTCTGTCAATATCGGTACAGCTTGCAAGTCTTGTCGTGATAATGGCAGATCGCCTACCACGGGCAATATTCGGGGTAATTGTTCTTCAAATTCCAGACGGTAAAAGGGTAAAATTGGCGCTGGACGCTGGGGAGCAGTAGTAAAATCAGTCAGTAGCTGTTCGATTTTTTGCCTTGCTGCTGGCGTGTGAGCAAAGCGTAAACCTTTGGCGATCAGGCGCGATCGCTGTTGTAAATCTGCATTTTGGCGTGCCAGTTTCCAAACTTGATGAGCAACGGCATCCCCAGGATGGGCAGAAAACCCTTCTGGCAAAGTGCGGAAATAGGAGAACTCCTTAAGTGCTTTTGCTATATCTCGTGCCTCATCAGCATCAACGTTGTGGACGAAGATCAGTTCGGCGGCGGCGGCGCGTTCTTCTTGGGTGAGCAAACGCAGTTCGTATAAAACATCACTGCCGCGTTTGGCATAGTGCGATCGCGTTTCTTCCGATACTCCAAACTTTTCCAAAGAATTGTAAACTTGGGAACCAACAACCACCTGATTTTGTTGAATCGGCTCAAATCCAGTCGCCTCAAAAATTTCTTGGGGGTTGTAACCGGTTTTTAGCAACGAGGCGATCGCGGCTCCCCATTCCACCCAGTTACCTTGTTTTTGTCTCAGCCTTCGCAGTAATTCTTGCGCTACATCGTTGGTAGCATTTTCTTCGGGATTCTGAGCGTTGGGTGGTAGATCAGTCATAATCGGAGTGCGAACTTCAACTTGAGAGGTTGATTAATACCTTATGAGCAAGTCTTATTCTAATCTATGAACTACCCAGACCTACTGTCTTGAGTTCATTTGTAGAAACTTTTAATTTTGTGAAATACAGATCGTAAGGACGCACAGCTAGCTGTGCGCCCCTACTAAGCGTTCCATCCAAAAGAGGTTAGCGTATCTTCTTATCCATATGGAAACCACCATATTTAAACTTATTTAGTTGATTCTTCTTATGCAATTTTTTCTAACTCAGATATTTGGACAGGCAAATATCCTCTGTAATACTCACAGTTATTGTACTCAAATATGCAAGTTAAGTCAGTAAAAACCCTAGATAAATTTCGGCTATTCTCAACTAAGCTTGGTATGGAATATAACAAGATAATGAATATTTAAAGGAAATATCTTATGGATAAGTCCAGCCTCGAAATAGATAAACTCCAATATCAAGTTATGACTCTAGAACGACCAAAAAAACTCAAAATCCTCGTAGTTGACGATGAACCAGATAATCTCGATCTGCTTTATCGCACCTTTCGACGCGACTTTAATGTTCTGAAAGCTGATAGTGGGGTGAACGCTCTACAAGTATTGGCAGCAGAAGGCGAGGTAGCGGTGATTATCTCCGATCAACGGATGCCAGAAATGAAAGGAACTGAGTTTCTCAGCAAGACTGTACCTCAGTTTCCCGATACGGTTAGGATAATTCTCACCGGATTTACTGATATTGAAGACTTGGTAGAAGCAATTAATGCCGGGCAAGTCTATAAATATATCACCAAGCCTTGGGACCCAGGAGAACTGAAGGCAGTGGTGCAAAGAGCAGCAGAAACCTACGACTTGCTCAAGCAACGTACAGAAGAATTACGCCGTGCTCATGCTCAAATGGCGCTGCTAAGTGTTTTGGTACAGGTAACTCAAGCCGCTTCTAGCTTAGAAGAAACTCTCGATCCAATTACCAGGGCTGTAAGTGAGACTTTTGGAGCAGAAGGCTGTATTCTCCAACTTACAGATGGAAATACTCTGATTGCAACTCAAGGAACTTACAGTGATACAGGTACAATAGAGAATTGGCTATCTGTTGACCCACTGACAAAGGAAGCGATCGCCACCGGGCAAATGCAAGTTTCCTTAAATATACTTAAAGACACTAAACTAGCTGATGCTATTCACTACCAAAATACGGGCGTGCAAGCACATTTAGTTATCCCAATTAGCTACCGTCATCAACTTTTGGGCGTATTGTCGCTACAGTGGAAACAACCTTGCACTTTGCAAGAAGATGAATTAATGCTAATTAATTTATTAGCCGAACTGGTAGCGATCGCTCTTACTAGTAGTCGCTGCGATCAAACCACTGTGTAGTTGTCATTAATCATTAGTCATTTGTCCTTTGTTAAAAACCAATGACTAATGCTCAATACCCAATGCCCCATACCCAATGAGTAACGAAATTCAGTCCATTTTTAACCGTATTGCCCCAGTTTATGACCAGTTGAACGATTGGTTGAGTCTGGGACAGCATCGAATATGGAAGGAAATGGCAGTGAAATGGAGTGCAGCTAAATCGGGTGATACTGCATTAGATTTGTGTTGCGGTAGTGGTGATTTAGCCTTACGTTTGGCACGGCGTGTAGGGGCAACAGGACAGGTCTACGGAGTAGATTTTTCCCCCAACCTGCTAGAAATAGCTAAAGAACGCTCCCAAAGTCAGTACCCGCAACCTGCGTTGGCAATGCCTGCCGTAGGCATCGCTTGGATAGAAGCCGACGTGCTAAATTTACCCTTTGAGGATAACCAATTTGATGCCGCAACAATGGGCTATGGTTTAAGAAATGTTAAAGATATTCCCCGTAGTCTCCAAGAGTTATACCGGGTTTTGAAGCCGGGTGCTAAAGCTGCAATTTTGGACTTTCATCGACCGAGTAATCCTCAGCTACGTGCCTTTCAGCAGTTGTATCTGGACAGTTTTGTAGTGCCAGTTGCCAATTATTTAGGGTTAAAAGAAGAATATGCTTACATCAGTCCCAGCTTAGACCGCTTTCCCGTCGGGAGAGAGCAAATAGAGTTAGCGCGTCAAGTTGGTTTTGCTGTTGCCACACACTACCCCATTGCGAACGGTATGATGGGAGTGCTAGTGCTTAGTAAGTTAGGAGTTATTAGTTAAAAGTTATGAATTATGAGTAGTGATAAATTCTCATAGAAAATTTATCATTCTTAACTCCTAACTCTTGTACAGACGCGATTAATCACGTCTCTTCTAACTCCTAACTTTAAACTCTAAACTCTTAACTTTTTTAATTCTTCCCTTGGACTGGTCTCATCTTTGGCTTTATGTGTCTCCCCCGGTACTGGGTGGAATTATTGGCTATTTCACAAATGATATAGCCATCAAAATGTTGTTCCGTCCTTACCGAGCAATTTACATTGCTGGACGAAGAGTACCCTTTACCCCTGGATTGATTCCCCGCAACCAGGAACGTCTGGCATTGAACATTTCCAAGACAATCATGGGGTCACTGTTGACACCACATGAATTGCAAAACTTGGCGCGACGTTTGTTGCAAACAGAACGCGTACAAGGAGCGATTCTCTGGTTGTTGCAGATGGCAATTGAACAAATAAAAACAGATAAAAACGAGAAAAGTGCCAAAATTGTGGCGGGAATTTTGCGGGATTTACTAGGGGAATCTTTGCCACGGTTACTCAAAGTTTTGGCGCGACGTGAAGACTTTTTGGAAGCGCAGATCAATCAAATTTTTGACCAGATATTGCTGGAATTTCAATTGAGTGAAGAACAAGCGACGCGGCTTGCTGATTGGTTGTTGCAAGCAGTTTTACCGCCGGATGTGCTGCGGCAGACAATAGTTGATTTTTTGACTGATCGCACAATTCAAATTATTGATGAAGGCTTCCGCGAAAAAACCAGTGGGACTTATTGGGTAGTAGCAAATTTGTTTGGCTTACGTAATACTCTCACGCGGTTACGGACTTTTTGCTTGGATGAAAAAGAGGCTACCAATACTCGCTTGCAGGAATTGACTCAAGATTTGCAAATGCGCGATCGCATTAGGAAATTACTGCAAAACTTATCATTACAAAACTTGCCAATGGGGACGGTGCGCCAACTGCGAAAGACCACCCGCGAAAGTGTCCGCCATTACCTGCAAGACAGCGGCAGCGATTTTTTGCAAGGATTAACTGATTCTGTTGATTGGGAAAATATTGCTGTAGTACTGCTGAATCGTCTTAGTACTTCACCTGTTGTCAGTACTTCTCTAGAAGTCATGAGTCAAGAGTTGGCTTTAATATTAGATAAGTATTTGGAAAAAGATTTAGAAGTTATTGTGGCGCAAGTAATTCCGATTTTGTCAATAGATCAAGTGATAGTTGACCGGGTAAAATCTACTTCACCGGCTGATTTAGAAGCTGCTATCGAAGGAATTGTAAAAAATGAATTGCAAGCGATTGTAACTTTAGGTGGTGTTTTGGGTTTTGTCATCGGGTTATTGCAGACAGTGTTTTTAATATTTAGTCAATATTAATTTTATATTTTTGACTGTAAATTTTTATCAAATTAGAGTTGCAAGTTGCCCAGATTGTGAAATGCGTGAAATTTCGTTTTTATTTGGTAATTACTGCTAAATTGGCTACACATTCAGGAAATTGACGCTTTAATGCTGGAAACACAGGGCAAGGAGCTTGTTCTTGTAAATTCTCTGGTTTACTCCAAGTAAAAGGGGCTTTCTGTGATGCTGACATCCACACCAGACGCTTTGCTCGTGTCATGGCAACGTAGAGTAAACGGTACTCCTCAGATATTTTCAAGTGCTTTGCTTGTTCCCATGCTTGTGTGACATCTGGTATTGTAGATTCTCCGTGGAGAGCAGCACGAATTTGGGCGCGGGCTACTTCTGCTAAGGTAAAATCCCCTAAGAATTGGCTTTGGGGAGGAACCCAAAATCGACCAGGAATCAAGTTTTCGTGTAGGAAGGGAAGAAATACATAATCCCAATCCAGCCCTTTGGCTTTGTGCATGGTAATAATAGTTAGTTGACCGCGACGAGTGTAACGTTCTTCCGAATCTTCGGTTTCCACTGGTTCAAACCGTTCAGAACTAACGATTTCACTTAAAGCAGACAGCATTCCCCCCATTGAACTATTGCCAGCTATCTGCTGGTTTACTCGTTCTGCGAGTTTGTCAGCAGTTGCCAATTCTGCTTGGTCATAATTTAAAGTCAAGGCGAGAAAGGAAATTAGCTGGTACAGAGGCAATTCCAAGCGGGCACGAAGTAAATTGCGACACAAGCGAGCGGCTTTTTGGACTGTTTCTGGCTGGGGTGCTGTTAGGGGACCAGGATACAAAAATTCTTCTGGTAGACTAGCAAGGGCGTTAAGGTCTTGGGTAGGAATTAATTGGCGCTGTACTAATGCTTCTAATGCGGCTTTGAGATAATCGGGGGAATGGGGACGATCGCAAAATTGCAGTAATGCTAAAATTTCTTGGGGAACATGGGAACGGCGATCGCGTTCTCCTACATCGTAAAGTGTAATTTTATGCTCTTTGCATATAGGCGACAAAGCCTCTGCTAACCATCTTCCTTGGCGATTTTCTCGCACTAAAATCGCTGCACTATTTTGCGTTGGATCTTCACCAAATAACTCGATTACTCTTTGAGATAACAATTCAACGGTGTGATGAATGTCACGTGGAGTATAAAGTTCTAATCCCTGTCCTATTGGTGCTGGGTTGGCATCCTTTTGCGGATCGCCAGTTTCAACAGGGCGAATTGTCTGCAAGCGAAATGGTACTTGTCGGTTGTCAGGAATCTGTTGTCCGTTATTGGTTTTTGCTAATGACTGATTATTGATCCATTTGAGGGCAAAGTTAGCGGCTTCAATGATAATTCTAGTACTGCGACCAGCTTGATCCATTGTTGCTAATCGTTCGATGCGATCGCACTCTTCGCAAAATTGCCGAAAATAAATCGGATCGGCTGGGGTAAAGGTAGAGTTAATCGCTTGGTTGGGATCACCGACTCGAACTAAGTTGAGTGAGGAGTGAGGAGTTAGAAGTGAGGAGTTACCTGCTTTATCCCCATTACTAGCTAAAATTTCTAATAGCTGCGTCTGTAGGGGGCTAGAATCTTGGGCTTCGTCTTCAAAGACGGCAAAAACTTGATTTTGCTCGATGCGACGGGCGCTGTCGTTTTCTAAAACGCGCAGTGCGGCTAAAATCATATCGTCGTAGTCGATGAAATCACGCGATCGCATTAAGTTTTGATATTGCTCATATAATCCCGCAGCTACACTCAAAATTGCATATTCGTCTGTAGTTTGTTTACTCCACTCCCGCAATTTCTCTGGCGAGATCCCAGAACTTTTTGCCTCATGAATTACTGTATTAGCTAATTCCGGTAATACTTCTGTTCGTAGCACCGATTGACGACGCAACCTTTCTGTCTCTTCTCCGTCAAATTGATGACCTTCTAATAACCGCAAATATATTCCTGAATTATTTGCAATCCATTGCTCTACGGCTGTTCGGATAAAGCGATGACTTTGGGTCGGTGTAATTAATGTGACATTATCTAGCTGCAAACCTGATAAATCAGAATGGCGACTGGCAATGTTCAACGCTAGACCGTGTAGGGTATAGACAAAAAAGCCCGTTTGAGGTAAAGATAATTTCTTTAAGTCTTTGCGGATCTTCGCTTTAATGTTGGCAGCAGCAGAGCGAGTAAAGGTGACAACCACCAATTGACGGCGCGAGGATGAACGTTCATATTGACGGGCGATCGCGATCGCCGCCGCCGCCGCCATACCAGTAGATTTGCCTGCACCAGGAACGGCAGAAATAGCTAAAGGGCCAGATTGCCAGTCAGCCATTTGTTGTTGTCCAGGACGTAGACTGTTGCGAATTGCTAGAATCTTCTGTCGCAGGTTAGGAAGAGGCGATCGTTCAGACAATTCTGAGTGGAGTAACTCTTGAGGCACAGTAACGGTAAATTTAGAGTCTGACATATCAAATTTTATATTTTTAAGAAGAATTCTCCAAGCAGAATTCAGCAATCTTTTAGTGGTGGATTCTCAGCCGATTTTTCTAGGATTTTGCGGCGTTCCAGTCCCTATCTAGACTAATTAATTACACAGCTTTGGTAATCAAATATTCTCACGTTAAATAATTTTTTATGAACAAGATAAGGATCGTAATTTTTGTGTTTTTATTAATACTAGTGTTAAGCGTAGCACACCCGGCTTTTGCATCTGTATGCCGCTATTATGTCTACGATGGGCTACGCCACCAGATTTGTATTCTCAGCATCAACCGAAGTGCTAAAAATTATTGGGAATACAGGGCAGGCGTTAGTGTGGATGGAGTGAAAAGGCCCACTGAGGTCTACAATTGTCATCAAAGAGTCAAGGTTCAACAAAATGGCACTATTTTGCCCTTTGAGCAAAAAGATCCTGGTGAGATGATATGCAGCTTTTTTAATTCTTCTCGACGGAAAACACGCGCCAAATAATAAAGACCGTAAAACCTAGATAGGCGAATACTGTCAGCCATTCTTGCCAGTTAGCAAATTCATTATTCATCAACAACAGCCGAAAAATCAATAATATTTTTAGATCCTACACGCTGACGCTGCCAGTCGCTTGCTGTATTTTGAAAGATAACAGGTTACTCAAAAATTCTTAGCGGATTTTCCGGAATCGATAACAGCAAAGTGGTATCACTTATCAGAGCATCGATATTATACTTAACCTCTATAACTAACCTTCGGGGAATATAGCCCCATTATTTCTGCTCAAAAGCCTGGTCTTCATGATCGGGCTTTTGATGTTTATACCCATTAACTTACGCATGAGTAGCGGAAAAACGTAGATGTAAAGTGGTTACTACAGAGGGATAGAGAACACAGAGAAATGAGAGTTTGAGAGAGTTTTTGCCTCATTCCTCAGTTTTAGGCGGGCAAGTCAGGGTCAGAGCTGATCACAACCCTTGTTTAAACTGTCAGGGTATCAAATAAAACGTTTTTCCAGAAACTTTTAAGAGATTTTATCGGTCTGGTTTTCCAAAATCTACAAAAATCTGCTAATGTTCTCTTCTGCTCAAGGTATTCCCGGATTACCCGATTTGACGCATCCGATTGAACTTGTCCAATTTGGAACCCAGGCGCTCAAAGCTTCACTATTATTAGTATTTTTAGTCGTAGCTTTGGGAGTTGCGATCGCTCTGATCAGTTTTTCTCTCCGTCGAAGCCAGCCGGAACAACTTATATTCATCGGCGAATGGGCTGTTCGTTATTCCCAATTATTGCGGGGATTACAACATTTAACCCTGATATTAGTTTTGTTAGTACCGGGATTTTTTCTCTGTTCAACTTTAAGCAATCGCTATCACCACTGGGAACAAGCAAAGGTGGCTAAAGTGGCTCAAACTGTTGCAGGTGAAAGGCTCGAACAATTTGCCCCCCAAGTGCGCTACTCTATTCAAGAGCCATACTCCTATACCACTCAAGTTGATGGCAAAATAGTCAAGGTAAATGAGACGCGAGAGATTACCCGCTTCTTGATGCTGGCTGGCTCGCAAATTCAAGTCAAGCTTGACCAAAGCGTAGATGTTCCAGGCCGCAGCTCAATTTATGAGGCAAATTATACTGCTGAGTATAAAGTAATTAACCAGCTCAAGGATATTAATAATTTCTTTTTTGAAGCACCGCCACCCAACGGCTACACACTGCTTGAGAGCTACAAAATCGAGCGTGATGGGACTAGGCTACAACCAAGCAACGCGGGTAATTATAATTTTCCCTTCCGCCTGCAACCAGGGCAAGAAACCACCTTTCGAGTCACTTATCAGGCTCAAGGAGGGCCACGTTGGGTTTATAGTGCAACGGGACAATTGCTATCTAACTTCAGCCTGACGGCAATTGCCAACTTTGCTCCGGCTGATTTTGCCAGTGGTATTAAACCCGATGAGATTAAATCTGACGGACGCAGTACGCAATTTACTTGGAAATTTGACGATAATGTTTCAGTCAAAAATCCATTTGGAGTGTTTACCAACACCGAACCTATTCGTCACACTGGCGTAATCCCGCGTCTTTTATTGTTAGCACCAGCAATATTTTTGTGGTGGATACTATTGTTATATTTGTCACTGCCAATGAGTTTCAAAAATATTGCGATCGCTGGTAGTATTTTCTTTGCTTGTCTATTAGTTTTGACCTATCTAGCTCGCGTGATCAATGCTCAGTTGGCTTGGACTTTAATTTCCATCATCTTACTGATTTTGACGTGGGGATTGGGGGCAAGTCGGAGTGCTTCCCTTGCTGCGATTATCTGCACTATTGCTGGAGCAGTGTTACCTATCTTTGGATTATTAGTACCGTTCAGTGGACTCACCCTCAGCCTAGCGGGTTTGCTTTCAGCCGTTTGGCTAGCAGTTCGTCACTGGTATGGCTGGTATTCGCATCCAGAAGACCAAAGATTACAGCTTCAGAAAAACGCTAAATATTAGGTGATTCCGCTATGATTAGCAAAGTTTTAACAAATAGCACTTATGGATAACGATTTACTGGCTTTTTTTGCTGGTGCTGGGTTAGTCGTTTTGTATCTCATTTTTTCTGCATTGACTGAAATGGGAACTAAACTACCCTGGAAGAAATAAGTAGATGGGGGGATGAACAAGGGATTAACACTTATTAAAATCAAAAAAATGTAAATTTAATGTACTAGTACAGCACGGCGTAAAAAAGCAGACCATTAAAAAGCCCTAAAGAGCTTATTCCAAAATGCGTGATCCACAAAAGAACCAGATTAAAATCGAGCCAGCAACCCTCGTATTAATTGTGTCTCTACTAATATTCTTGCCTTTACTGTTTGTTGGTTTTTTATCACAGTGAAGCTCGTGAGGAATACTCAACAGATATATTGTCCTAACGTTTTTCACAAATTGTCAAACGATGTTAGGGCTACACCTTTTTATATCAGGTGCGTCAAAAGTAGTTTAACGCACCATTTTAAAGCGAAAACTACTTAGGCAAAACCTGCCGTAGTGCTGCTAAAAGTTGGTCAACACTTTCTTTACGACTATTAAAGCCCATTAATCCGACGCGCCAAACTTTACCAGCGAGTTCGCCAAGACCACCGCCAATTTCAATATTATGTTCATTCAGTAACTGCCGGGCGATCGCTTTACCATCTACCCCTGTTGGAATACAGACAGTGGTAAGCGTTGGTAGTCTATACTCTTGCTCAACGTGCATACTCAGTCCTAAGCTCTCCAATCCTTCCCAGAGATATTCTACGTTTTTCTGATGACGCTGCCAGGAGTTTGCTAACCCCTCTTCTGCAAGCAAACGTAGTGCTTCACGCAATGCATAATATAAATTAATGGGTGCTGTGTGGTGATAGGTGCGTTCAGCGCCCCAATACTTACCCAGTAGCAGCATATCCAAATACCAGTTTGCAACCTTTGTTTGGCGCTGTTGCAATTTCTCAACGGCACGCGCACTCATTGTAAAGGGCGAAGCACCAGGCGGGCAACCCAATCCTTTTTGGCTACAACTATAGGCTAAGTCAACTCCCCAAGCATCTAAAAACAAGGGAACGCCGCCCAAACTGGTCACCGTATCAACTAACAACAAAGTGCCAAATTTACGACACAAATCAGCAACCCCTTCCAACGGTTGACGTGCGCCGGTGGAGGTTTCGGCATGAACTAGAGCTAAGATGTTTGGACGATGAGTTTCTAGGGCAGTTTGGAGTTCATCAAGGTTGAAAACTTGTCCCCAAGGTTTAGTAATGGTTCGTACATCTGCGCCATAACGTCCAGCCATATCTACGAGGCGATTACCAAAGTAACCAGCTACACCAATTAAAACCACATCACCAGGTTCTACAGCATTGGCGATAGTTGCTTCCATTGCGGCTGTTCCCGTACCACTGACTGCAATGGTAAGTGGGTTTTCTGTTTGCCATACATAGCGTAGCAACGACTGAATTTCATCCATGAGTTCGAGAAACGCTGGGTCAAGATGCCCAACTGGTGAGGTATTCATCGCCTGGAGAACTGTGGGATGGGCATTGGAGGGTCCTGGCCCTAACAGTAGACGCGATGGGATTTCTAAAGGTGTGAGTTCCAAGCGCCCAGAGTCGTTGATTGAAATTGTTTGCGTCATAATCTGTCTTGCCTAGAGGATACTTACCGAATCATAAAGCGATGGCTTCGCCAACACCAGAGGCGAACGCATCACCAATGTTTTAGCGAATCAGAACTTACGCATTGGAAACCTGAAACCTCATTTGCATAGCGCACTTCCCCTAAGAGGATGTTTGAAAAGTCCTCATCTTGGTAGCAAAACGTTTTAGATCCCCCTAAATCCCCCTTAAAAAGGGGGACTCTGATTCCGGTTCCCCCCTTTTTAAGG
>NZ_JACJQM010000340.1:0-3038 GCF_014696655.1 Nostoc sp. FACHB-888
AGATTCTCAGCATCAGCATGGCAGAACTAGATGGAACTTGCAATACTAAAGTTTTTAGAAGAAATTTTTTGATGTTTTTATTATGATTATGATCCTGATCTATGAGCATTATTATTCTTTATAAAAATTAATTATTAGCTGTTTTTTACATTAAACTTTAAATACTTAAAAATTACCTATCTTTTGAAACAGGTTGGATTAAAATGCTATGTATAATTAGACATAATTAATAAGCTATGAATAGTAATTTGTGAAAAAATTGGCTTGCTCAAGGCTAATGATTTCCCTAAAAGTGATAAAAATAGAAAACTGTCACCAATTGAACAAATAAGTCTTCGCAAGCATCCTCGAACTCCAGGATCACGCCTCAGCAAATAGGGTTATGGAAATATCACTACAGGAAGATGGGTATGAAGTTATTTTTGAGGATTATCAACTGAGTAAATCTAAGCAACCAAATTGTCTCGAGCAAGAGCATTATGTCCGATGGGATACTATCAACGCACTTTACCGCCTCTGTGGATTGGAGTGGCGATCGCCTTAATTGCCTTTATTGCCATTGGCGTTGCTGAAGGCGGATTAGGCGTTCTTCTACCCTCTATAATGTCCACATATAACTTGACTCCAGCCACCGTTACCCTGCTGTTTGTGAGTCAAATTAGCGGCTACATTCTGGCAGCATTCGCCAGCAGTCTGGTGAGTAGCTGTTTAGGGTTAGCGCGAATGCTATTGATTGCTGCGGTTGTGCTGACAATGGCGCTGGTAATTTACGCCACCTCACCTTACTGGTTGTTTATGGTTGCTGCTGGGTCATTGTTGGGATTGGGTATTGGGCTGATTGATGCAGGGATCAATACCTACATTGTGCAAGATTCCCGCAGTGCAAATATGATTGGTTTGTTTCATGCTTTCTATGGCATTGGCGCATTATCTGGGCCCACAATCGCCACTACTTTGCTATCACTTGGCATGAACTGGCGACAGGTTTATTGGGTATTAGCCTGCATCGTCAGCTTATTGATTGTAAGTGTCCTGGGTGCGATGATTTACCGCTACACACCCATGACGCGACGGGTATCGACATCAAATACAACTGCGTTAGAAAATTTGAGGCAATCGTTCCAAAATCCAGTAGTAGTGCTTTTGCCTGTGCCACAGCAGCAAAAGGTTTACCAAATAAAACAAAGTAACGCCTCTCAGTTTCTCTAATGAAATCTTCAATCCGCCGCACACAAATACCTCCCTCAATCGTGCCTCGAAACTTTTGCATTTCGGCAACTACTGTTTTGATTTGCGAAGGTTGATTAATTATGGAACCAACTGAGGTTTTGAGAGACTTAACATAATCTTTGATAAAAAATCCATCCCAGCCGAGTTGATTCAACTGGCTCTCTAAATGATCATCAACGGAATAAAATTTAGTCTCTGGAGTCAAATCAGTAATTAAAGGATACCAATTGCTCAGATAATGTGTAGATAGATACTCAGTCAAAGAAATTAAAACACTTGCCCCTGTACTTTCGACAACATTAACTAATAACTCATAATCTCCAAGCGAGAGCATCCAACCCCGGCAGACCACTTTTAAGCCAGGAGTTGGAGCTGGAATAATCTTTGATGAACCCGTTCCTAACGACTCTAAAGAAATAACTCCAGTTGTAAAACCAGCGTTTTGTATACAAGCAACTTGCTCGGAGTAATCTGCATCCGCTTTTTTAGGATTGAAGTAATCGCTAGGAAAAAGAAATATCACAATATCTCAACCAAATATATTTTGTTTACTAACTATACTAATCCTTAAGTATATTTCCGTAAAAAAACACGAGTTCGTTGGCTCAATATGAGATTATTAACTAAAACCTCGCCCCGTCGTTTAAGCTCTAGTATATCTTGTTGCTGTTGCTGCTTGGCCTCGTTTTGGTAATGCCCCACGTTTAATTTACTCGTTCCACGCACGGCAGGAGGAGGATTTGCCAATGCCTATCAGCGGGTTTAGCTTGTAATGAGGGTGTAGCTATCAGATTCCTCTACGGCTAAAAGTTCATGAAGTAGTTTAAATTGATACTGAGTCTTCAGCACACAATTTTTATATGCTAAGTTGCCATCGTCAAGTTTCCTTTAATTTAAAAAATGCTGCTTATTCAGGCTGATGACAGACTGCTTCAATATTATGTCCGTCTGGATCAAGAACGAAAGCAGCATAGTAGTTAGGATGATACTGAGGACGCAGACCAGGCGCACCGTTGTCTCGTCCACCAGCAGCTAAAGCTGCGTTGTAGAATCCCTCAACAGCAGCATGATTATGAACTCTAAATGCTATGTGAACTCTTACAGAACCAGGATTACCAAGACTCAGCCAGAATTCAGCTTCTGGCGGCTGACCGAAACCAGCAATATCGGTACTTCCAGTGGTAGAGGTTGAATACTCTGCAATGAGTGAGAGTCCAACTGGTTCTAATGCAGCAGCATAAAAGGACTTGCTTCGCTCAAAATCACTCACAACCACACCAATGTGATCAATCATAATTGACCTTTGCTTTTGAGTTGAATTGAAACCAGATTAGTACAATTGACCTAAATATTCAAGCCTTAATTGAGGTCAATGATTGCTTCAATCTCTGTAGCAAGATCCCCGTAGGGTATCCCCAAATGAATTGATTCTGACTGGAGCAACGGCAACTCCGGCTTTGGTTAAGAATTAGTGAATAGTTGAATTCTTTTTCAAGCTTCTGCATTCAGGAGCTTTGTCATCAGAAAACGCTCGTGTTTTTCATAGCCAACTCTATGGTAGAGGCGCTGGGCTTTTGGGTTTTCAAAATCTACCTCTAGATGAAGAGCTTGAACTCCTAAGCTATGGCAAATTTCCTCTGCAAATATCAGAGGCTGTTTGAAAAGTCAAAGAAATGGTAAAAAAGCTCTCTCAGTATACGCTGTGAATATATAGTAGACAGCACTGAGAGAGCAACATGAGTAAAGCATACCCCAGCAATCTGACCCGTGCTCAATATGAATTTCTGAGTGACATGATTCCAGAACCA
>NZ_JACJQM010000341.1:0-2923 GCF_014696655.1 Nostoc sp. FACHB-888
TTAGTTTGTTTAACCTCATAAATTTCAATTGATGATGTATAAAAAAATATCTTAAATCAAGTGATGTGAATTGATTTTTTATTGTTTGTGAGAAATTCGCGGTAACACTGACTTTAAAAGTCAAGTCAAAAGTGCCCTCAAATGTTTTGCAATACCATCTAAAAAAGCAAGCTGACAAAGGCTACACAATTAGCTTTAACCCCTATAGGGTAGGGATAATCGTTTCAACCATCGTAATCCTACTCTTGGTGCTAAAAGCTTATGACAATTGGAGATTTTCACAGGGCAGGGTTAAAGCGATAGAACACAGAGATTTCGTTGACCCTAATCAATATTTAGAAATACCTAAGGAATTACCAAAATGGTGAAGAACAATTCTAGTTTGAAACTGAAAAATCATGTCACACCCAAAGCAAGGAGAATTAATCAAGTTCTCAAGACTAAGTTTGGTGTAAGTCTAGATGATTTTACAAATGCAATGATGGGGGACGTTACCAGCGCTCAGAAAATTGGAGAGCTAGCGCGTCAAGGTAGATTAAGTGCAGAATTTGCACCCAAACTAGCCGAAGCTTATCACCAAATAATTAACGGTACTACTGCCCAAAATAAAGCCATCTCCGAGGTACTGGTAAATGCTGGGAAAAGTGCGATCGAGATTGACAAGGCAGTGATGAACGCAACTCTTGCAAATGCTCAATATGCTCATAAAAGAAGTGAGTTAGCTGCTGAGTTTGTAAATGCTCGAAACACCGAAAACCAGCGTCATAATTACCAGATGAATTACACCCAAATTAAAGGTTATATGATGCTTACCTTGTTGGGGTTGACAATCAAGCTAATTTAATTGACCAATCGAACAGACCTGAAGTTAAACAGATAACTGCCAATAACTCTCTCGGAATTTGAGAGGGTTATTGGTTTGGCGGGGAGGATTTTGGCTGCTGCGATCGCACGCTCTAAATATTCTTTTTTAGTGGTCATTTGATATCTGTTGATCTTGATTGGTTGCTTTTCCTCTCAGCAGGGAGAGATTGAAGAAGGCATTTTATTACTGAAATAGCAAAAATAAATACGGACTTATTTAGCAATTTTTAGCTCAAGGTAATATATCTTTTGAAAATCGGTGATATATCCAAATTACCTGTATACTACACGCATAATACGCATATAAGCTAAAGTTATATACAGCAAGCACTTCAGCTTTATCATTTTCATAAATCACCCTAAAAAGCGTACCACATCTACATTATTTGCTTTTTTTAGCTCACACGCACAATACACGCCTAAACTATAATCCCTCATAGCAATGCTTAACCGTTATGTAATAATTAACCCATTCTTCCCATTTCTTCAAAGAGGTTAATTATGGCAGGGACAGCAAAGAAAGCCAAAAAGTACAAAATGCCCAAGGAACATTTGAAGGGAGTTCGTAGAAGGCGAGGCGAACCCATTATGTACGATGAGGTCAAAGTTAACTGGAATCTAAAAATAACCCCAACTGCAAAAAAGCTAATCAGCGATGCAGCCAAATTAGAAAACTTTTCTGCCTCAGAATTTATTGAGCGCTGGGCAAGGGCAGTATTAGCTGATAATAATCCACGCGAAAAAAAAGAGGGGTAAATTATCGACTTCATGAAATTCGACAGTTGCGATCGCAGAATCTGATCGACTTACAAAACTATCGCTAGGGCGGTGGCAAGAACAAATTTTTTACTTATCATAATTTTACTCGTGAGAGTCCTACTTCTGATAAGCAAGATTTTCATAAGTATTTTAAAAATCTCTCTTGTACTAAATCACTGAGAAGCCGTGTGAATTTAACAATTCATACACAGTTTTGCAGCCAAGTTAGGAGGGTGATTTCCTGGCTTAGACATTCATATAACAAGAGATTGGAATTAAGCCTAAATTGCAGCGCGGATCTTGGCTCAATGTGGGGTAGGTTAGCAGCAGTAGTAGTGTATTTTAAAGATTGAGAGTTAAAGACTATTTGCTTAGTTAAATCCGAGACGTTTCTTGACATCTAAAAAATTTATTACTGCTGCTACTAATTTATAACAAAATTGTTTATTCTCTCCTGGAGGAGTAAAAGGTTCTCCTAAACTAATAGTTAATATGAATTTATTGATATCAAAATTATCAATTTGGAGTTTGTCTATTACTTCTTGACAACTATATGTTCCATTATCAAGTTGTTCAAGCTTGGATTTCCAGATAGGGTCAGTGATTGGTAAGCTATAGAAAGTTTTATTTAAAAGGAAATGAGCCTTAAATTTTTTCTTGTTCTCGTAACTGGTAATTTGCCAAGAGAGTTTACGAGGATATATGAGAGCTAATGAAGAATGAGCTACAGATTGCTTTAAATCGTTATAGTAGATATGTCCACCCGAACTACCAAAAAGTTCTGGAGAAGAAGAGTGCTTGAGAACCTCTGGGCTTAGTAGCCCTTGAATCTGGGTTAAACTTGGAGTGCCTAGAAGTTTCCATGAATTATTTGGTTCGATCACCCAGTTTTCAGGTTGGTGGCATCTTGGGAAAGGTTTGCTGCAATGAATTCTTATAATGTCAAATATTTGAGGTTCGTGTCCGCCGTTTAGAATGTAATCTTTTTCACGTAAAGTTCCATCTTCTGTATCTGATACCGGACGGAGCCATCCTGAACCATCTGTTTTAATACCAGCGATGCAACGTCCGCCATTTTTAATAGATTTTGCAAGGCAAATAACATCAAAAGTGGGCATTTTGAACCTCTTCTTCACCGAAAGATTATTAGCGGTATGTTTAGAGGTGATGGATGTTGATAGCTGTGTTTAGTTTACGTTG
The DNA here is from genome assembly GCF_014696655.1 of Nostoc sp. FACHB-888. Classification (NCBI taxonomy): domain Bacteria; kingdom Bacillati; phylum Cyanobacteriota; class Cyanophyceae; order Nostocales; family Nostocaceae; genus Nostoc; species Nostoc sp. FACHB-888. The sequence continues at coordinate 2,824 of NZ_JACJQM010000341.1, forward strand.
GGTATCCGCCGAGATACGTGCAAATTGGGACACGTTGTAAAGTTTTGTAAAGTCAATTGTCAAAAACCTTGAGTTACCGTCGTTTCAGCCTCAACCGAAA
>NZ_JACJQM010000342.1:0-2902 GCF_014696655.1 Nostoc sp. FACHB-888
GATTAATCTGGCAGCAACTAAAACCCGCAATGATTTTCGGACAGTTTTTTCATTCATCAAGCAGCTTCGAGCCATGTTAGGGATAGATTCAAAGCAGCTGTTTTTACCAGCACGTCTGACGATGTGGGAATATAAACGATATTCCATTGGCTCCAGCCCGTACTCATCAAAGTAAGATGGAACAACGGGTAAAAACTCTTTGCGATCACTTGTTGTATTCATACGTTATACCTCCGTTTCATGCCTAAACTTAGTTGTTCAACATCCGCATCAGAAAAAGAAAACCATTCACCAATTAAGCGTTGATACTGGTATTGTTCATACAAATTATGAATTTGCTCATTTCCTGCCCCCTACGTGCGGTCGAAAAGTTAGATTAATCCGTGTACTAACCACCTTATTGGTCTTCGGAACTTGATGCAGATGAGTACTCTGACAGCCTGGAAGCATCACCAACAGACTCCCATGCTCCAGCCAAAAGTCAGTAGGCTTACCCCCAATGGGCTTGATTTGGAATTTCCTCACTGAACCCAGACTGATGGATGCGATCGCTGGGTTAAATGCCATCGAAGCTTCACTGTCGTTATGCCAGCCGATACTGTCTTGTCCGCTCCTATATTGATTGCCGATGACAATGCGGAAGCTGTAGCCAGTAGCAGCAGTAATCCTATCTCGCAGTTGGGCTAGCGATGAAGTCCAAGGCAGTGGTTTAAGTAGTACGCTCTTGGAGTAGAGGTAGTCACAGCCTTCATCGCCGTAAATGCACTCTAAGCGCGGAACAGGCATCGTTTTACCCAGCATTCTGATTGTGTTTTGCTGCCATTGCAGTTCTTGGCAATGTTGGTAGAGTTCGTCGGCTTCTTCCTTGTTCAGAAATTCTGGATAATAGTTGACTGGTAAAGTAGGAACAGATTCGGGAAATAAAGTTAGTTGTTGCATAATTCTCCTTTGGCAATCGCTTGAACAATTTCTTCTGCCCGTTCTTGTGAAATAGCCTGTTCTGGATTCTTGTAAAACCCAACGATTTGAGATTTGGGACGCACAATAATTTGCTGCCCTGTTGCGCGTTTGTCCCAGACAAAGCACGAGATGGTAACGTTATCGGTAGCCCAACGACTACCCCGTTTATCCTTGCGAAAACAGAAGCGCGGCATGATGATTACAAGTGACGGCGGGTGCTGCTGTAAGAAATCAGCCCGATCATCACAGGGTTCGAGAAAGCTGGTTAGAAGGAATGCAGCCACACCGATACGTGCTTTCTGGTAGGCATTCTTGATAATTGGTGCAGCAAACTCTGAAAATGGTGGATTGGTGCAGATCCAGTCAGAATCGGGAAACTTAGCCCATGACTCGGATAGTGTTGCGTCCATTTGGTAATCAGCCGATTTATGTGGATCAATATCGTTTGTCCACATTTGCTTGGTGTATGGCCAGGCTTTGAGTAAAGATGCGATCGCTCTATGCCCTACACACGGCTCACCAATGACACCAGACACTTTCACATGGCGTAGTAATTCCGTAGTAAACCATGAAGGAGACTCGTAAAAGTTCAATGAATGTCTGCCAACAGCTTCTCCTGTAGATTTAGGAGAGTACGGTTGTGGTGCCAGCAGTTGTGCAACAGTCATAAGTTCTCTCCCGCTTGTTTAATAACAAGAGCGCTGATTGATTCAAAATCCACTTGAAAAATGTTCATATCAGTCAGCATCTCGCCACTGTTATAGCGGTCTACAATATGCTGCCTAATGTCTGCTTCTGAAAGCTCATCGGGAATATTGATGTGAGCTTCACTAATAATTTTTTCGGTGACTGTAACAATGACTCTCATGTTGGTTATGCCAAATATGAAAAAGTGTTTAACGTGGCGATTGCTATTGAACAAATAGCGATCGCTTTTATCTCCACGGGGTAAAATTATTCCATTGAAACCAGCTTGAGCCAGAATCAGAGTATGCAGTGGTGCGGTGGACTGCTAAAGGATTACCCCAGCAACAGCAAGCGTTGATGGCGAATGTGGGCTTATCCTGAAATGTTCCATCTGGTAAAAGAATCTGGTAAACCTCATCCTCAGCCCATATTTCCAACCATTCTCGGCTCATGTATTCGGCGTAAAACTGGCTCCAGCGAGAGGAAAGCCAGCGCGATTCTGTTTCGCGGTTGTAACGCCACAGCTTGAAGGCGAGGTTCCAATGTGCAAGGAAGTCGAGGGCCACCGACTTGGAATTCATCAAAATTTCTTTATCACCAGGAACGAGCGTTAACTCCTCACACAGTCGGGGAAGTTCTAACGCCATGCCGCCGTACTCAACGGTGTACCACTCGATGCCACTGATACCTTGGCTTATTTGTTCTGCCCAAATTGCTTGTCGTTTACCCTGTGTATCTTGCGCTCCTTTTCGGAACATATCGAAACGCAATACTGCTTCTACTGGGGATAATCCGCCTTTTACTACGTGTTGTTGTTGTGCAAGGTCACACGCAGACTCCCAACCGGTTGTATTTATTTGGTCGATCTGTTGTGCGAGTGCTGCTGCTTTTGGGTCTTGAAATCGCGTCATTAACCTATCCATCAAGATGAATTATTGTTTGTGTCGTTATCAAATGTTACAATTCTTAATAAGCTTATTATCTCAGGTCAGTATCAGCTTCGTAGCCAGTAGCACTCAAAATTCGGGTAACTGAATAATTGAAGATTAATGGTTATTAAACTGATACTTTTTCCTTCTTATTAGTAAAAGCCCCCGCAATTCTTAGCGCTGCACCAGGGCTTGGGTGAGCGAAAAATTCTTCTACAGCTTTGGTCAACCCAGCCGCAACAGTCGGCTCGTGACAAGCGTAGACGTAGATGGGCTGTTGCACACCATTAACCAATCGCGTTTCTTGGCGATCGCCTAATTGTGGG
>NZ_JACJQM010000343.1:0-2895 GCF_014696655.1 Nostoc sp. FACHB-888
ACCGAAGCCGCATTGAGACAAAGTGAAGCGAATTATCGCAACCTGCTACAAACCGCGAATTCCGTTATCATTCGCTATGATTCGCAAGGACGAATTCGATACATCAACGATTATGGGGTGAAACTCCTGGGCTATGAAGAACATAAGATTTTAGGGCGAACCCTATTTGAAACCATCATTCCAGACATCGAAACCTCTGGACGCGATATGAGACCCATGATCCACGATTTACTTCGCAATCCTCAATCATACCCGCAAGGCGAGGGGGAAAACCTGTGTCGAGACGGTCGACGAGTTTGGATGTCCTGGTCGAATCAAGCCATCTTCAATGAACAGGGAGAGGTCGTTGAAATCTTATCGGTTGGCAATGACACCACCCAGCGTAAACAAGCAGAAGAAGCCCTACAAGCCTCTGAAGCAGAACTGCGGGCACTCGTTTCAGCCATTCCCGATCCGCTGTTTGTCCTTACTGCCCAAGGGCGACTGGTCGAAGCAGTCGAAGTGAAACCGAATCAGTTGTATCGACCTATTGAGGAGCAGATTGGTCAAACACTGCACCAGATTTTTGCAAAAGAACAAGCCGATGAATTCCTGGGTTACGTTCGGCAAGTACTGAGAACCCAACAAATGCTCACAGTTGAGTACAGCTTGCAGATAGCTGAACAAGAAGCCTGGTTTTCGGCTCGCATTGCCCCAATCAGCCTCGATCAGGTAATTTGGCTAACGCGAGATATTACGGCGCTGAAGCAAGCAGAAGAAGCCTCAATTTTAGAGGAGCGCAACCGCATGGCACGCGAAATTCACGATACACTCGCTCAGGCGTTTACAGGTATTCTGGCTCAGGTGGGTGCTGCAAACCAGGTGCTCACGGATGATGTAGAAGCAACTGGGGCACATCTAGACCTGATCAAAGAATTGGCGCGAACTGGACTGACTGAAGCACGGCGATCGGTCGTCGCGCTGCGTCCTCAGCTTTTGGAAGAAGGCAATTTACAGAGCGCTCTACATCGTCTCATCGCTCAGACTAGAGCTGCCGCAATGGATACCACTTTATATTATGAGATTGAAGGTACGGTGTATTCTCTACCGACTGAAGTCGAGAGTAACCTACTACGGATGGGGCAGGAAGCATTGACTAATGCGATTAGACACGCCAATGCTGACGAAATTCGGGTGGAGCTAGTATACGATCGCGACCAGGTTTGCTTGCGCGTGAGAGACAATGGACAGGGCTTTGGAGTCGGGAATATTCCAGCCTCTGAGGGTTTTGGCTTACTCGGTATGAGCGAACGGGCAGAGCGCATCGGCGCACAACTGACGATTAGGAGTCAACCTGGGCAGGGAACAGAGATTATTGTTACCGTCAATCGGAAGTAGCATCACGATGAGCCAAGCCACAACCATTCGAGTTCTAATTGCAGACGATCATGCTATTTTTCGGCAAGGATTAGCCACGATTATTAACCGTGACCCAGATATGCAGGTGATTGCCCAAGCCGAAAATGGGAAACAAGCGATCGCTCTATTTAGGGAACACCAACCGGATGTCACGCTCATGGATCTGCGAATGCCTGAAGTGGAAGGAGTTGCCGCCATCGGTGCAATTTGTGCGGTCGTTAAATCTGCTCGGATTATTGTACTGACCACGTATGATAGTGACGAAGATATTTACCGGGGATTGCAGGCAGGCGCAAAAGGATACCTGTTGAAAGAAACTGAACCGGACGAGCTTCTGAATGCCATTCGTACCGTTCATCGCGGTCAGAAGTACATTCCGCCTGATGTGGGAGCAAAGTTGGTACAGCGCCTCAGCAATCCAGAACTGAGTGAAAGAGAACTAGAAGTACTCCGCTCACTGGCGCAGGGGATGAGTAATGCTGATATTGCGGCTGCTTTGAGTATCGGTGAAGGCACAGTTAAATCTCATGTCAATCGGATTTTGAATAAGTTGGATGTGAGCGATCGCACTCAAGCGGTGATTGTTGCCGTTAAACGCGGCATTGTCAGTTTGTAGAGTGTACTTTCTTTCGCTCAGATTCGGATTCTAACTTAAGTTATAGCTAGCCTTCTACTTTGCGATGGCACGGTTACTCTATCAATTTGTACTGTAAAAATTTTAACTTGCTGTAGACGACGGCTTAAAAGCGATCTCCTATATTGAATTTATGCAAACAGTTATGCAATCAGTGGATTGAACAAATAAATTGCAAGGTTCCATGCTTGATGCAAATGTAGAAAAATGAACGACGATCGTAGCCACAGTTCCTTACTTGTACCGCCTTCAGCCCAAGATTAAATTCAAGGTGTGTTGAGTGCCAAGGTAGTGCTGGTGATGTATGGAGACTATCAATGCTCTAGAAGTGCGGATGTTTACAAGCTGATTAAAGTGCTCAAAGGAGAACTTAGTGCTTCTTTTGGAGAGGATGATTTATGCTTTATCTTCCGTCAGCAAAGGTACTATTCTCAGGCAGACGCGACGCAGAAGGTGAAAAAACCGCCAAACTGATTCGTGAAACAGGCGCTGAATGCTTATACGTCCATTGAAACAAGTTCACTAACATCACAAGAATCTGACAAATCATTTTAAGAATCTGAAAGCAGTCAAGCATTGGAACTCAAGACACTTTAGATAGATAGAACCAGGAGTATTTAATCATGGTCAAAGAGCAAACTGTAGACGGACAAGCTTCTTTACAAGCAACTACCAATTTGACACCAGCCCAGGAGTATTTGCAAGCACTTTGGGAAGAGCATTTACAGTACGAGTTTGGCACTCACAGTACTGAAGATGCCGTCGCTACGATGGTTGAAGATGCTTACGTTAACCACATCCCGGTAATGACTGGGGGAGTCGGGAAACCAGCAGTGCGCGAGTTTTATTCCAAATACTTGATT
>NZ_JACJQM010000344.1:0-2890 GCF_014696655.1 Nostoc sp. FACHB-888
TCCGATCTAGAGGAAATATTTAATATTATATCAAATGTTCAAGATGGGAATCTGGAAATATCTCAGGAAAATATCAGCAAAATATATAATTTATATGCGGATTATCCAGAAGCTCGTAATTCCCTTAATATAAAATTACACATACAATGCTTGGTTGAACTAATTAGTAATATAGAATATGCCTCTACTAAAGACATCTTATTATCTGAATTGCGAGAGCTTTTAGTACATTCAAACTTAGCCGCATTCTGGCTAGATATACCTGATTATATTATCCTCGATCAGCAGATATGGTCTATAGCGTCAGAAAGTAGACGTATTGGGATTCTTGTAAGCCAAATTAGTAACCAACAAGATTTAATTTATCAAGATAATATTTTGAAAATAGCAGACATACTTAAAGAATCAGCAGAGGAAAATATCACAGAACTAATTTCTATATTTAAAGACAAGGAATTTATTAAATCTCACAACCTTATTTTAAAATATTTACCTGATATTGAACAAATTACCATTCTTAGGGCAAAACTAAAAAATGATGTTAATCAAAATGCTGAAATTATATCCCAGATTGCAGAGGTTCTTTCTAAAAGTCCAAGTGATAAACTTCAAATTTTACTTTCTAAGCTGCCAGATAGTGTTAAAAAGTGGGATGAAATATTAGAATTCTTACCTCCAGAAGAAAAAATATTGATTATGTTATCAAAGCTTAAAAAAGAATCCCAAATACAAAATCAAACTATCATTAACAAAATTGGATATTTGATTAATACTACTTCTAATGAAGAACGTATAATATTAATTTATTTACTTCCAGAAGGGGTGAGATATAAAGAAGAGATCCTTAAATCGTTTCATTTTTTACTTCCAGAAGATCAAGTTAAATTAGTGTGGGATTTTATAGCAAATAATTCTTTATTTATTTGGCAATATTTGTCAAGACAAGCAAAAATACTATGTATTTATCGCCTCATGAAAGAGACTGAAAATACCTCCACATTTCTTAATGAGTTTAAGGATATTCAAAAAATAACCCCAGAGAATGATAACTTAGTTAGATGTGTACTAAAGATATTATGGGCTAAAGAACATCCAGAACGAGGAAATGAAGTTTTTCAACAAGTGCATAATTTATTTATTCAGTATGTAATTAAAAATGCAACAAATTCTACTGAACTTCTGAATCTTGATCCCTTACTTCCTTATTGCCAACCTACAGAAGTTAAAGTTAAATACTGTGAAGGAAGACTGTGGACGATGACAGATAATCAAGCAGCAGAAGTGACTGCCCTGGTATCTCGCGCCTGTTGTCCACGCGCAAGACAAAGACCTTGCGATTTATTTGAGCCTAGTAAACCAAGGGTAAATTCAAATTATGGTTTGTATGGAGCGCGTCTTTATGCTGAATGTTCACAAGATTGGGAGAAATGGTCTTTACTAGAACTTTTTAAAGTAGCTGGTATTGTGCCATCTCTGTCTGATTTGAAAAGACCTGAAGATTATTTAACAAAACTATCAGGGTGGATTAATCGCATTAATGAAATTCGCTCAAGGCTCAAATGCTCCGTATGCGGAGATATCATGCCACACAATATAGAATATGCAAAATTTTTAGCTAAATTTAGAGTTACAGTTTTTTCTTGTAAACATGGAAAGGGCCATGATTATAATATCTACTTAAATGAATGCTGGGGGTGCGGCGAAATAATTGATAGCAGAGAGAGCAAATACCAGTCATCAGAAGATAAATATTATCTATGTATTCACTGTGGAAGTGGAACGCAAAATAGTGATAGTTATACTCAAGGAGATATTTGCCCGAAATGCGGCACACTGGGGATGGAACTTAGCCAGTACAATAACCGTTACCGCAAATGTTGCTCCTGTAATCACTCAATTAAGCTACCAGACGAGAAGAAGATAACTGGAATCAAATGCCCTCAATGCAGAGCAGGAAGGATGATACTGACGGTTAACAAGAAGAATGAGAAAGTTCGTATATGTCGCTCTTCTTCCTGCGGATATTCAATATCAGCAAAATAACCTGCTCATTCTCCATAGTTGTCGCTGCATCTCATTTTCGCTTTAAAATTAATGAAACTCTCTCTGGGTAGCGTTTCCAGTCCTTGTGTGGCGGATCATAGCAGCTTCGCTATTTTCTCTCCATTTACAGCTATATCCCTAATCCTTACACAGGCAAGAAGTGATACTTAACACGCTTAGGCGCAGAAAATTATTCAGGTTCACATAAACAGTTTTATGAAGAGTTGACAACGCAGTTAGCTATTACACTTTAACTTCAGACTCTAGAAGGCTCAAAAGTTTTTCTTCCAACTCAGTTAGATAAGGTCGATTCAGCTTCCCCAACGACTGCAACAGACTTTTGACTGTCTCCTCCAGTGAGTCTGAATACACCCGACTGATGCGATCGCAAATCACTTGCATCTGCTCACACTCGGCAGGCAGGTAATTGTAAGATTTCAGATGTTGCAACCCAACCGTGTGTTCGCCATCCCACATCCTCACCGTGCAACTGAACTCATTTACTTGGCTGACAATCCCCCAGCAGCCACCCTTGCCCCTGAGTTCTGGATTATCTTTGGCTAAGATTTGGCATACCTCGCCTAATTGATAGGTGTTAGGTACTTGAGTACGTTCAATTATTCGCTGCACCGCATCTTTGACAATGCGATGAGATGGTACTTTCCCGTTGGCAGACTCTACAGCTTGCTCCCATGCTTCGGGCTGAATGTCCGGGTCTAGCTTGGACAGTGGTCTGATTTGCCACTCATTCGTCGGCAAAATGTGATCGTTCCGATCACATTTTGCTCTAAGTTATCAAATATTACTGCTGCATCCATTAGAAGATAAGACTGGCGACGATTATGTC
>NZ_JACJQM010000345.1:0-2847 GCF_014696655.1 Nostoc sp. FACHB-888
GGGCTGCCGACGGCAGCCCCTTCATTCCCCTCTAAAATGATTATCATTATTGGTAATGGAATAGTTTATTTTCTGGAAGTCCCCTAAGACTCTTCTACATAGCGCGAAAACAACTCCCAAATCTTTAATCCCAAGCCGTGAGCCAGCTTCTCGACATTTTCGAGTGTTGGGCTACGTTCGGCACGCTCTATAAGCGATATATATGTCCGATCAAGATTACTGATTTCAGCCAACTGTTCTTGGGTTAAATCGAGTTCGCGCCGTCGCCGACGCACGGCTTTAGCAAATCGAGTTTTAAATTTCCTGTGGTATTTAAAGTTCAAAGTTTTTAAAAGCGATAAAATAAAGTCTCGTCAATATGGCTCTTTTTCTCAAATATGTAATAAGTTATATCAAGATAAAAATATTTCTTTAGCTCCAAGTACCTGCTATGAACTGGCATGGGCTTATGAAGAAAAAAGGCTCATTACCGAAGTAATAAAAATAGATATTTCTCATATAAAACTTTCAGTGTATGCACGACTACAATTAAGAAAAGAAACAAATATAGAAAGAAAAAGTAAAATAATTCAAACTGCTTTATCTGATTGTATTGGTAAAAGAAGTATAAGCAAAAAAGATATAATAAATGCCCAAAATAAACTCGAACAATACTTAAATCAAAAAGAAAACTTGCTGTCGATATCAAATAATAAAACAACTGAAATTGGAATTGCAAGAACATATGCAGTTGGTGAAGATAGCGGTGTAAGTCCTTGTACGAATGAGGTTGTTAATAATCAAGGGGTTCCGTTCTATCCCAATAAACCAATTTATACTTGGCAGGGGATGCGGTTTCGCTCAAAAGCTGAAGTTCAAATGGCAAAAGCTCTTGACCGCGTTGGTGTCCTTTTCATGCCCAATTGTTTAGCCCGTCTTACCGATCCAAGAAAAACTGATAGCAGAAGGAATATGGAGGCAGATTTTTTTGTTTTTTATGAAGGCAAGTGGGGTATTCTTGAAGTAGATGGCCCTTCTCACAAACCAGAAAGCCGAGTAAATGAGCAGGAGCGAGACCGCCTTTTCCACCATAATGGAATAGCAATAATTCAACGTTTTACTAATTCCAAGTGTGAGCGACATCCAGATGATGTTGTTAGGGAATTTTTGCAAATAATTAAGAAGATAGGTTAATATAGCAATCCGAATTGAAACCTGAGAAAATACAGGGCATACGCATCTAAATTACTCTTGAACGCAACCAGATGCCTTGATATATCTTAATGACAATCGAAGTAATAAACCCTAGCTGTAGCGACCTGCAATTTGTCATAATCTAATTCACTGGTTTTACCTAAGTAAAAAATGCGCTGCACTCTATTCACTTTAAAGCGCGATCGCGGAATCGAGGAATTAACAAAAGGGTGGGTCAAGGGGTGGCATGAGCCATCTTTTTTACTTATCAGAATTTCCCTTAAGAGAAAGACAGTTTCCATAACCTATTTTTCAACCCCATCGCCTACTATCCACAAACTACAGAAGCACGACAAAAGCATCGGCGGTAGGGGAGCGGAAGCGATCGCGGGACATTTCGACCCAGCTGTATCAAAACAGTTGAAACAACTGGCGTTAGAGCAAGACGCTACCGTGCAAGCCTTACTCGCTGAGGCTTTAAATGATTTGTTTGAGAAATACGGTAAGAAGCCAATTGCTTAATCTTGGGAGTTTGGCTGCGTCAGAGAAAGATTTCTCTAGGAAGCCTGATTTGGTGTCCATTTGTACTTGATACGCTCAGACGAACCTATCAAGTAGAAATGCAAAAATCGTGTTTGCTCCGTCCCTAACTTGTTTTCAATAAAGCGGCAAAGCGCCTCCTTTATGTCTGTTTCATCAAATGCAGTCGCATCCTCAAAAATTATTAAAAGCGATGTGTTTGTTTCGTATTCCTTTTTAAGCTTTCCTTCCAAGGCTTTACCAATCAGGTTTCGCTGCTTGTCCAGGTATTCTTCCAAATCTCTAACACCTAAATGAGTTGTCAATTTTATACCTGTATTTTTTGTACCCGTCTTCTCAATGCATCCAGATATAGGCGACCAGCCTTCTTTCTGAAGCATTAAACGCTTCAGATATTCGTCTCCTAAAGCCATAGTAATTTCAAGCTTACTTTCGTGAGGAGGAACAAATGCACGGTCAATTATTAACACATCATAGTTTTGACTTCCAATTACAGGCTGGAGCGTGACATCAGTTCTGTCGCAAAATTGCCAAAATGCAAAGACTTTGAGTGGATAAATCTCTTCCATTAACTGCTTACAATAGCCTTCTCTAATTCGTATAGCGCTCAAACCACCCTCTTGTTGAGTTATTTCTTGAATTTTGCGCTCAAACCACTCTACAAGTTCTTGAGGTGTACGCTCTACCATTAGTTCTTCCTTTGTCACAAAGTCCTTTTTTTTCTGACTCATTTTAATTATTCCAATTCTCTTAATCCGCGATCGCTACAGCACTTGATATCAACGCTTGCTCTCAGTGCCAATCAACCAAGTTGAGCCGCTGGGGAAAGGACAAGCGCGGAATCAAGCAACGCTTCAAATGCAAGGACTGCGGGAAAATCTTTGTTCTGTAGGTGATCGCCGATTCTAGTTCGTTCTTCTTCAAACCTTGTTCGTCGATAATTTTCTGGATATCCAGAAAAACTGATCGCCACAACTAACAGATATTGGAGTGAAATGAGCATCCGTTCAGAAACTTAAGCTAAGGAAAACTGATAAATCTCTTGCTCACAAGTTCCTCAAATTGTTTCTATATTTTTAAAATGAACTAACCCCAATTCACCAGCACTCATATGGAATACCTCTGCTATCTTGC
>NZ_JACJQM010000346.1:0-2882 GCF_014696655.1 Nostoc sp. FACHB-888
AGGTTTGAAGAATATACTCAACAATTTACGCTTAGTCATTCAACCTTTCATATTCTTTAGTTTACTTAAACCTTGGCTTAGGATATTTCCAATTTCACATTTATCGATTGGATTTCTAACATTAATAGCGTTGATGAATCGAATGCGAGGTGCCATCCCAGATATTAACGAATCTGAGCATTTCTTATTTTCCTCTGCTTAGAGTGATGGAAGAGCGCGCTCTTCTGTCACTTTCCGGGAGGGCGATCGCTAGAAGCCTCATGAGGCAATCAATACAAGCTATACTATTAGAAAAAAATCGGTATTGTATTTGTTATTAGAAAATAATCGCGCGATCGCAGGCTATACAAAAGCTCTAGAATTCAGAAATGGCAAAAGTTTTCGGAGAGTGACAGAAGCTGTTTACGGACGCTATCGCTTCCGTTATGGATGGAAGAAACAAAATGTACCGAAAAAAATTACACTTTCATTGTGTCCTGACAGTTAAGACCGATCCCCCAATGGTGCAAAATCGCCCGTACAGAAGCTTGGTTCTGGGTTGAGACGGTTATGACATTGGTGAAATGGTTGCTACCATTATCCCGTTTAGGAGACTGTATTCATCCGTCAACCCAGGTCAGGGCACACCTCCAATTGCTAGTATGACTCCGCATTCGTGAGGAAGCTTTTGATGATGAAAACACCAAAGTCCAAATCCCGTTCCCATCAACCAAGTGCGAATGAAAATTCTGACTTAAGACCGATCAACCCAAATGCAGCGGGTATTGATATCGGTTCAGAATTTCACTGGGTAAGTGTTCCAAAAGATAGAGCCTCCGAGAGTGTCAGACGTTTTGGCTGTTACACTGCTGACTTGTATGCTCTAGCTGATTGGTTGGCTGAATGTGGAGTGAAAACTATAGCAATGGAATCAACGGGGGTGTATTGGATTGCGTTGTTTCAAATTTTGGAGACAAGAGGTTTTGAAGTTAAACTTGTCAACGCCCATCACGTTAAAACATTGCCTGGACGTAAAACTGATATTTTAGACTGTCAATGGTTGCAACAGTTACATAGTTACGGATTGTTGTCTGGTTCTTTTCGCCCAGAAGACCAAATTTGTGTATTACGGAGTTATATCCGCCACCGAGATAGTCTGATCAAAAGTGCTTGTGTTCACATTCAACGGATGCAAAAAGCTTTAACCCAGATGAACGTGCAACTGCATAAAGTTGTCAGCGATATCACTGGTATTACTGGGATGGCAATTATTCGAGCGATCGCCGCTGGAGAAAAAGACCCACAAATTTTGGCAGCTAAAAAGCATTACCGCGCTAAACGCTCCCAAGCAGAAATTGCCGCCGCACTGAATGGGGATTATCGCAGTGAGCATGTTTTTGTACTCCAACAAGAACTACAGATCTACGATGTTTATCAAACTCAGATAGCCGCTTGCGACTGCCAAATACAGGAGTGCTTGGCTCAATTTAGTGACAAAGTTAATCTCAATGAATCTCCGCTTCCGCAATCAAAGCACCCCCGCAATAAACCTCAAGGCAATGAACCTGCTTTTGATTTACGTACCCATCTTTATCGAATTAGTGGTGTGGACTTCACTGCCATTGATGGTCTTGGTATCCTGACGGTGCAAACCATTATTTCTGAGGTCGGTTTAGATCCTACTCGATTCCCAACTGTTAAACACTTTACTTCCTGGCTTGGTCTTTGCCCTTGTAATCGCATCACTGGTGGTAAAGTTAAAAGTTCTCAAACCCGCTTGGTGGTTAACCCTGCTACCAATGCTTTCCGAATGGCTGCACAAACAGCTGGCAAGAGCAATTCTGCTTTGGGTGCTTTTTATCGTCGCTTACGTTCTCGCCTTGGTACACCCAAAGCTATTACTGCTACTGCTCATAAGCTGGCACGAATTTTCTACCGACTTTGGACAACAGGAGGTAACTATCAAGATATTGGCATGGATTATTATGAACAACGTTATCAAGAACGAGTCATCAATAACCTCCAGAAAAAAGCTCTAGCTTTAGGTTTTGAGCTTGTTATCCAGCCCGAAGCAAATACAGTTTCTTAGGAGAGGGATAGATGCTACCCAACTCTAACCTACTTGTCCCACGCATTTAGGACTTTTGCAAGAGGTCTATTGCTATTGACTATACTTGTGCTATTTTAGCTGGTCGTAATTCTCGCTCATTAGGAATGCAAAAATATGTTGGGCGTCTAAAAGAATTACGGCGATTACAGCGCCGACACAGCGCCTTTTGGGTTGGTTTGTATGGTCAATTATGGGTAGGGGCGATGGAGTTTTGGGCTGATTTAGCTCATGATTTGATGCGCTTAAACTCCCCCATTTTCAACAAGGACTACGTGCTATGTCTCTTATCCAGTCTGCTTTGTAGCTTCTTTGTCACCCCGTCAGATTTCTTCTTTCTCCCCTGCTGCCTCAACGATTTTCCCTTTTCTTAGTGCCATTCGGTTATGGGGCTTGCGATCACTTCTCTGAGTAGCATTTAAGGCTCAAGCTGACACTTATCAAACAACCTCTAAGTACAGTATTATTATTTAGTATTTTCTAATTCTGAATTTGAATTGATTATGTCTCTAATAGAAAGTTCTTGGAAACACGAATATACAACTGCCAATAGGGTAAAACTACACTATGTTACCCAAGGTGAAGGTCCCTTAATGTTGATGTTGCATGGGTTTCCTGAGTTTTGGTACTCTTGGCGACATCAAATACCAGAATTTGCCCAAGATTTTAAAGTCGTCGCCCTTGACTTGCGCGGTTACAACGATAGTGATAAACCAAATGAGCAATCAGCTTATGTAATGGATGAGTTTATCAAAGATGTTGAGGGAGTAATTAAAGGATTAGGATATCAAAAATG
>NZ_JACJQM010000347.1:0-2866 GCF_014696655.1 Nostoc sp. FACHB-888
AAACTGGTAAAGCTAAACAACGCGGAATCTCTGATAAATCATACTAGGTGTTCAGATGTTTACAACATAGGAAAGGTAGCAATACCGAATTGGGGGGTATCCGCCATTAAACAAGAGAAAAGTTTACCACCTCAGCCTCTGGTAATTTCGGCAACCAGTGTACTGCTTTAATGACAACCCCGTTCCTGAACTTTTTAGCGGTTCTGGCGGAAACCTCAGATGATGCGATCGCACTCCCAATTTTTCCTCTCTACGAGACGCAATCATGCGAACGCTTGTATTCTTTAGGGTAAGGCGATCGCTTCCTCGGTGTAACTTTTCCTCTAAGAAAGAATTTATGAAGGGCGATCGCCTTATGGCTAAATGATGCTAAGGCAATCCGCAGTAACTATTGACTATGGACTGTTGGCTATGGACTAATGACTAATGACTAATTACCATTGACCAATGACTAACCAAACCATTCATGTTATAGCTCGTTTTGTGGCAATACCTAATAAAGTAGAAGAACTCAAAGCAATATTATTGGGACTGATTGAATCAACTAAACTTGAAGCAGGTGTCATTAAATATGAACTTTTACAAAATCAATCAGATCCAACAGATTTTACTTTTGTAGAAGAGTGGGAATCTGCGGCAGCATTGGATACTCACTTAGCGTCACCCCATGTGCAAGCAGCAATAGCCAAGCTAGAAGGATTAATAGCTGCGCCACTAGAAAATATCCGCCGTTATTCTATTTTGGCTGCGATACCTACTATCCAAGGAGTGGAATCTTGAAATGGTTGCAGACAGGACAGTTGGTTCTTTAATTCTTCTAGCCAGGGGTTGAAGGTGAACGGCATCGCACCCCAACAAAATAATATTAGCGCCTACCTAAATATAGGTAAGCGCTATTGTTTTATTTCAATTCAGGGAAAAATATAGTCAAATGAGTTCCCTGATTTTTACTATTAATTAATTCCAATTTAATTTATTACACAGCACTGCGACGATTTAGCAAGTTCCACAAGAAAACAGCGACAATTGCGCCAATAACCGCTACTGCAATACCGGGAATGCTGAGTGTGGGGGCGGCTAATGTCAAGGTTCCTGTACTGAAGAATACACCCAAACTACCACCAACAAAAGCACCGATAATTCCTAATAAGATTGTTCCGAGAATTCCGCCGCCTTGATGACCAGGGTAGATAGCCTTTGCAATAGCACCAGCAATTAGACCTAAAACAATCCAAGCAAGAATATTCATTGTTTTAATTTTATAAACGTTTTCTACCAACAAATACGCAATAGCAATCTAAACATTGACATTCAATCTATCAACAGAACCAATTATTAATAGCCTTGAGGATGAATGCTGTTACTTCTGTTGATATACCTCATAACTGAAATGGATAATAAATAAAAAAGCTCTTAGTTGGTCTAAAACTAGGAGCTAATAAATTCATTGCTTGATAATTGCAGTATATGCATTTTTAATGATTTATCTCATCTACTTTAAGAATTAAGCTAAGTTTGAAAGCCGAATATTAATTTGATAAGGTGAAGGAGTAAATGGCTTGTAGCTGCGACCAATGTAAAAGAAGTCATCAATTGCTGGCTTGAATACGTGCCTAGAGAGGCTAAATCAACTTATTCCTGTTATATCTATCTTTTGCGCTAGTCAGGCAGTCGGTTGCTGACGCGTGAAAACCGCTAATTGAGCGGTGAAAGCACGCTTGAAGGCGGGCCGCGCTTCGCCACGGGCGACATAGGTAGAGAGATTCGGATAGTCGTCCACCATACCCGAGTCTTTCAACCTGAGCAGCACTTCCACCATCATAAGGTCGCCTGCGCTGAATGCGCCATCGAGCCAGTCGGCATCTCCAAGGTGACTGGAAAGTTCTAAGAGCCGATTACGGATGCGGCCTTCGACGACACGCAGGCGCTGCTCGTACCAGACCTCATCACGCTCTAAGTACGTGGCGATTTCCCGATCAACGATTGGCGGCTCCATCGTGTTAAGTGCGGCAAACATCCATGCGATCGCTCGCGCTCGACTATTCGCATCGTCTGGCAACAGCCCTGTATGGCGCTTTGCGATATGGAACACGATTGCCCCCGACTCGAACAGGGCGAGATCACCTTCCTCATAAGTTGGAATTTGCCCGAAAGGATGAAGCGCACGGTGCGCGGGTTGCTTCATCTCACTGAACGAAACAAGACGAACGTTGTAAGGTTGTCCCACTTCTTCAAGCGCCCAGCGAACGCGCATATCACGCGCCAGTCCCTTGCCGCCATCAGGCGACCGTTCAAAGGCTGTAATAATGGGTGTCATTGTCAGGGTCATGGTGATTTCTCCTTTCGATCCAATTTTCTGCTTTGGGTGTGTGTTCTAGCTCCAGTAAACTAGCTCTCCAGCCATTCCATAACTGATTGAATCTGCTGTTGCTCAACACCGCAGCTTTGTTGTCCGTAGCATAAAATAGTTGGCTGGGCTGGTTTGGGTTTGAGAAAGTTTAAGAATGGAATGACGGTGAGAAACGCAACTATTACCAGGGTTCCCATTTGTTGAGGCGATGCCAACGTATGTAAACTACGCTTCGCTCTTAACTGACTTTCCCCTAGAACTAGCTGCGATCGCTATCCTTCTTCTTTTCTACTCTAGTTCTGCCTCTAATTCTTTGAATTTTTTGTACTCCCTATCTTTGTGCTGCCAGTATTTATTTACTGTTTCTTTAGCTGCAACTGCACTTTCATATTCATCTCCACCTTGGAGAGTTAATCTTTCTCTTACTTTTTTCCGAAGGTCAGAGATGATTTTACCATTAACTTTGCGGGTTTTAGCCCAATCTAAAATAGTTTGTGGATAAGAACTAGTGCCAAT
>NZ_JACJQM010000348.1:0-2848 GCF_014696655.1 Nostoc sp. FACHB-888
TACATAGAGCAGCATTTTCAAGACTTCGCCGCCAATCTCCTAGCCCAACACAATCAACAAGCACTTTCCGGTAGCCAACAGAAATGGATGGGTGTGGTCAATTTTGCAGAGAGCGAACTGGGTAAGAAAGTCCCCCTTAACGGTTCGCATTATCGTGGTCATCTCGGTACTTGGGTTCGCACCTTTTACCCCCAACTGGGAGAACGTCAGGAGATGCGGCTGGTCAATGGCACTCAGCAGCCAGTTTACGTTTACGCCTGCCATGACCCAATTGTTGCAAATGGGTTGACCAAGGCAATTGAGGAGTTTTTCGCTCACCCAAACCCGACTACTGCACTAAGAAGTGCGGGGGCTTTTAGTACCAAGAAAACACGGGTATTGGTCAAAAAATGAAAGCGTTCGCACACCAAACCCTAGGGCGAACGCCTGATTGCATATTTGTGATGAATGCTGGCCCTATAGTATCAGTTTTCGCTCCATCACTCGAACTCGGAAGCAGGCTTTTAGATTTTCATCCATCAAAAATAACTCTCATACCATGCAGCAACTCACACTTTTCTCTGAATCTGCCCCAGTGATACCAGTTACCTATTACCCTGATTTCTTGGGAACTGAAGCGGCAAACTCACTCTACCAACACTGTCTACAACTGGAATGGCAGCAAAATCAAATCAGAATCGCGGGTAAAACAATGCCCGTTCCCCGCCTTGAGTGCATTTATGGGGACTACGGCTGCGATTACCTTTACTCAAAGTGCGTATTTTTGAAACCTCTGACTTGGACAGAACAACTGTCGAACTTGCAAGACAGAATCACTGCGCTGACTGGCTACAAATTCCGTATTGTCATCGGCAACCAATACCGCACGGGGACTGATTCTATCGGGTGGCACGCAGACAACGAACCATCGATGGGATCTAACCCTGCAATCGCATCAGTCAGCCTGGGATCATGTCGCAAATTCCAGATCAAACCCATCGGCGGCAGACCAACGGATTTCTGGCTGGAACACGGCAGTTTGCTTGTGATGCACCCTGGCTGTCAATCAACTCATCTTCACCAAGTTCCGAAAACAAACAAAGTTGTTAGCACACGTATTAATCTTACATTCCGACCACATACAGCCAGAAGCAGATAATTCTGATTTTTTCAATCTGAGCATATAAACAATAGCACTTCAAAAAAGCTGTCAACCCTGATTCTATATGAGATTCACTGGCTGACAGCATCCATTTTTCATGCAATTGATTTTTTCTAAGTCATCTACAATCACAACTTCTTAGTTTGTTTGTACTATCTTATTCCCTCAAAAAGGAGTCAGCTCATGGGAGAAGCAAAACGTCGTCGGTTATTAGATCCTAATTATGGCTTACCTAAAATACCCAATACTTCTGAACCAACCTCAAAAGAAGTTTTCAAAAAACAAACTGATTTCAAAACTGTACCTAAAAATCACTTCATCAATTCTCATTATGAATTACCAAAGCATTATCTAAATTTACGTGACTCCTCGAACCAAAATAATGCTGATCATTTGAGCCACACAATTGATGCACACCAAAATCCGAATAATCAGTTAGCTCCTAACCACTGGCATGAATGGGTGGTCAATTCTGCTGTTGACTCCAAACTCACTGCCCTAAATGTCCGCTCTTTAAATGGTTCGGAAGTATACGAATACCTTTTATACGCTCTGCCCCAAACTGCCAGACGTAACGATGGGCGATTGCGCGACGGGTACTTGAAAAGATACGCTCACGCAGAGTCGGGTGCATGGTGGGTTAGTGGACTCGACCCGCTCAATAATTGGCTACCGATGAACTGGGGACGGATGAAACCTGATTGTCCTCGTTTGGAATGGGACGAGACAACTCAAGAACAAACCCAAAAGCCCGTTAAATATGAATCACCACCCAAAACTCCCAACCGAGTTACATATCTGAGAGTCCCTCTGCACATTTGGCGATTACTAGCCCTACGCTATGACGTGCCGATGCCAGAACATATTACTGTTACAGAAGTTGGTGAAGCATTAGGGTTTTGGGCTTGGGTAATGGCTCACCCCGAAATCCCTGTATGCCTTACAGAGGGCGAGAAGAAGGCTGCTTGTCTCCTAACTTTGGGGTATGTAGCCATCGCACTCCCTGGAATCTGGAATGGTCGCGTGGGCAAAGAAGACTTGGAATACCTGCACCCTGATTTAGTCCCAATGGCTCAACACAAGCGTAAGTTTGTCATTCTCTTCGACTACGAAAGTAAACCCAAAACCAAACAGCAGGTTTTCAGTGCTACTCGCCGCACCTGTCAAGTCATTCTCCAACTTGCCTGCCAATGTGAAGTGGCGCTACTCCCTGGCCCAGAAAAAGGAATTGACGATTGGGTTGTAGCTCTGGGGAAAAAAGCTGATAAAGCAGTGTCCACGATGATTGCTGATGCATTGAGAATCAGCGAATTAAGCCAAAGATTTTTCGTGAATCGCGCCAGGGGACTTCACAAATTCAAACCCAATATTATCGTTAATACTCGCTATCTTTCTACAGTCATCCGCTCCCTGCCTCAATCTGGTTTAGTTGGTTTGGCTTCTGACATGGGAACTGGCAAGACTGAAATCTTGGCAATGATGAGATTTGATAACCCAGACTTGAGCTTTTTGAACAACGGGCATCGCGTTACTTTGCTGAAAAATTTGAGCGATCGCTTGCAAACTGCTATGTACTCAGCCATATCCTGCGGCGACTGGGCTAAAGCCGAATGGCACTGAAATAAGCCAAGATATAGTTAAATTAAGCAGTCTGTAATTGACGGCGTAATTGATTTCTAGGTTGTTTCATTAATGGGTAAGCTTTGG
>NZ_JACJQM010000349.1:0-2846 GCF_014696655.1 Nostoc sp. FACHB-888
GATAGCGACCGATTTCTTTAAGGTAGGAGCGAACTAAGTCGGTAGTTGGGCTGGGCATACTTTCAATTAATTCTGAGGAATACTTTTATTTTTCGTTTGAATAGAATCTTTTGTTTCAACAGCTAGCTAACAAATCAAATCTTAATCATAGACTTAGCCCAATGTTTATCTTTGTCAAATAAGTTTATAAATATAATACTTGAAATCTTCAAACAGGTAAATACTAAAACCTGCTTTATTTTATAAATAAGCTTTAAAATGACGAAGAAGTTTGGCTAAGTTAAATTAGAGAGACGCTACGCTAAATTTAGAGTGAAGTCCTCTCTTTAAGAGAGGATGTGTTCAAATCCGCTTCACATTTGAACAAGGCTTAAAAACGCTTTGCGTAAATCAGTTGAAGATTACAAATACTTAGTTGAGAAAAAATCATGGATATGCAATCTCTACTCACTTTGGCAATAGTAGCTATCTTTTGGGCATTCGTTACTCTTGTTATATTCCAGTTCATTAGCGGACTATTTGTATCGGCTGCTTACGCTAGTAATCTGGTTTCAGTTAGTAATATAAATATAGTCGCTCCTACAATCCCATCAGTATCAGAAGTAATCACACCGCAAGCGATGACTTTTGAAAAATTGCCAGATCCTTGGACGTTAGAGGATGAAGTTGTTCATACTACAACTAATAAAGCAGTTGTTCTCTCATTCCCTACATTGAGATTACTGCCTCCAGTTAAAGAACTTTCACCACAACCAAAACCTACTCGTTCAACCAAAGCTAACAATGCTGCCAACAAGTCACCGAAAACTAAACAGGCTGATGTAAAGTCTTCAGGCAAGCGCAAGCCAGGCAGACCGCGTAAAGCTGGCTAATTCGCTTTTTAATTCTCGTCCGATCACCGAAGAATAAATATCTAAAGGTTCAAAGGTTTAAATGAGGCAATTACTTGCCTCATTTATTAGTAAGAGAAAGGCTTCGCCATAGCAAAAGTGAAAAAATAATATTGTGAGTGATGCAATGGTACAGCAGCTCTTCACCCAAGGTTTTCTGTTCGACTTCCAAACAGTGTTAGATTATGGGCAATCAATATTAAGTGTTGGTCAAGAGCTTTTGAAAACACTACTTGAGAACCGCCCCCTGAACACGAAAACTGTTCAAGCCCAAATGAATCGCCACTTCCACGGTACTGCGGCAGAGGGCACATGGCAATGGAAAGATGCTTACGAAGCTGTCGAAGTGGCGCAAATATTATATCTGCGCCAAAAAGGTTACAAGCTTTTATTAGAGTCGCCGCTAACAGTATTATTGGAATTGGAGAAGTTAGTAGCCCTTTGCCCAACGCAAACACGGCGCAGTGAAGAGTCAGTACAGCTTCAGCAATTCTCGACACCGTTGCCCCTAGCATACTTGGTAGCATTGGCGGGACAAGTCAGTAGCAGCGACCTCATCCTTGAGCCAAGTGCCGGGACTGGCTTAATAGCCCAATTTGGGAAACTACAAGGTGCGAGTCTCATACTCAACGAGCTTGCACCTGATAGATCGAAGATTCTGCGTCGGTTGTTTCCCGGCACTCCACTATTTGGGGTCAACGCCGAACAAATCAATGATTATTTAGCTGGCATTTCTCAGCCTTCAGTTGTTCTGATGAATCCACCGTTTTCGTCGTCCCCGAAAATCAGCAGTCGCAATCCCGACGCAACAAAGAGCCACATCAACTCGGCATTGCAAAGACTGGCTAACGGTGGACGGTTGGTAACAATCACAGCCAACTGGTTCTCTCCGGCTAACCCAAGCTGGCGAGAGACTTTTGTTAGGTGGCAAGAGAAAGCACGAGTTTTAATGTCAGTCGGGGTTAACGGCAAGGTTTACTCAAAACATGGGACAACTATCGACACTCGGATTACAGTGATCGACAAGGTTCCGGCTGATAATCACAGGCAAATCCCCTGTATTTCCGAAACTTTGGACTTGCCCGAACTGCTAGCGTTGATTGAGCATTTGCCACTGCGATCTTCGTGGGAGCGCTCAGAAGAAGTCAAAGCTGCTGCGAGAGCAAAAGTTGTTCAATTGCCATTCCGTACTACAGTTGCACAACCAGAAACAGTTTCCTTTCTTCCAGACGACGTAGTAGTGCTGGAATATGAGGTTATCGAGTGGACGGCTAGTGAGGGTTTGAAAGATACCTTATACGAAACCTATCGCCCACAAAGAATCCGAATCAAGGACGCTTTACCTCATCCCTCATTGCTTTGCGAAAGTGCAGCCTTAGCACTTGTCTCACCACCGGCTCCAACTTACAAACCACATCTCCCACGCAACATCATCACACAAGGCTTGTTGTTTTGATGACCAAGGCGGGGTGATTCCAAGAGTTCTACTCGTTCGTCCACAGAAAGAAACGCGTGTCCCTGTCGATAAGTTGGAATCGTCCACTTGGAAGCAGGTTTCGGCTGATACGTTTGTTGCAGCTTGGTCGAAGGAAGTTGACCAATTGCCCAGATTCACTACTGATTATATTCACCTTGTGACTGGGATATTGCTGCCAATCTGGAAAATGCTACCCCAGAAGAACAATCGAGTATATCGGTTGCAGACCAGCGATGGCGAGAAAATTCTGGGTCGGGTGGTCAGTGCAGTAGATATTCAATCTGTGGCTGAACAACTCGGACTTAAGAACAAGCTGTTAAGCCCACAGGAGTTAGTCTCTTTAGTCCTAAACGAAGGCTATTCCCAGCAGTTGCCGGGCATCGGTGAGAGGTTAGAGTGATTGCACTTTTGTCAAGAGGGTGCAGGAAAAGGGGATAAATCCAGCTTGGAGACTGGTTTTCGCAGCGCTTTAACAACTC